>DATDRD010000442.1:0-4894 GCA_035291925.1 Anaerolineales bacterium | reverse complement strand
GTAGAAATAACCATCGAGGCTAATCCTGGCACGGTCTCTTATTCAAACCTGCTCGAACTGCGACAACTTGGAATAAACCGGATCAGTTTCGGCGCCCAATCCGCAAACACGGAAGAGTTGCGCATGCTCGAGCGGGCGCATGACTTCTTCGATGTTATTGAAGCAGTATCATCGGCGCGCAAGGCCGGGTTCGACAATCTGAATCTGGACCTGATTTACGGCCTGCCCGAACAGGGTTTGAAAACCTGGCAAACAACTGTTAAACGGATTCTTGACCTGCACCCGGAACACATTTCCGCCTATGCATTGACTCTCGAACACGGCACGCCCTTCGGAAGATGGTCTGCAAAAGGCTTGCTGCCCCTTCCCGATCCTGATCTCGCCGCGGAAATGTATGAATGGACTGGCGAGACTCTTGAGGCAAATGGTCTTGTTCAATATGAGATCAGCAACTGGGCAAAGGACAACGGCATTCATCCCTCATCCTTCATCCTTTATCCTTCGCATGCCTGCCGCCACAACCTCCAATACTGGCGCGGACTTCCGTATCTCGCCTTTGGCGCGGGCGCACACGGATATGCAGATGGCTATCGTTACTCGAACGCGCTGCGAATCAAGACCTACATTGACCGGTTATCCGATCCTTCAGCTTTCATCCTTCAGGCTTTGCCTTTATCTCCCGCAACAGTCAACCATCATAAACAATCTTTGCAGGATGACATGTCAGAGTTCATGATGACAGGTTTACGGTTAACTCAGGAAGGCGTTTCAGAAGACGAATTTCGAGCACGCTTTGGAACATCCATGCGCGATGTGTACGAGAAAGGAATTGAAGAATTATTGAAATTAGGGTTGCTTGAGTATGTGAGCGACGCCCGTCTCCTCTTAGGAGCTCCCTTCGGGGATGATAAGGGGCCGGGGCTGAGGTTAAGGCTTACCCAACGCGGTCGCCTGCTTGGCAATCAAGTGTTCATGCGATTCGTCGACTAACCCATCACAGTTTTCCAGATTGCGGGCGCTATGTCTGTGAGGTCCTTCAGGTCTCGGGTAAACTCATCTCGCGCGGTTTTATCTCCAATGACAAGCGCGGGCACATCGGCATCGGTATGTTTGCGAGTCGAGACGTCTTCCATATTGCCGTGATCTGATGTGACCAGGATCAAACCATCCTCATCCCATGCTTCTATCAATCCACCCAAAACACTGTCAAAAGTTTCCATCAATCCAATTGCGGTTTCCATTTCCTGTTTATGACCTGCGTAGTCGCTTGCCCAGTATTCGAACAGGGAAAAGTCATACTCTTTGGCAAGCGTGGCAAGCTTGCGTCCCGCTTGATGCGGATCCAGCACAGGCGAGTCTACGAAACCCAGCATAAGCCGCCAGCCATCGCCAGTAAAATCCGCCGAGAGGGCGCGTCCCGCGTATAAAGCCTCCTGCTTGAAAAGCGGTAATCCGGCATTTGTCACTGCAAGCGGAATGGAGGAATAAAGGCGCTTGCCCGAATCGATCCCCTGAAAATAGCGCGGGGGATACGCGTTGAGTAAGGCAGTATTTTTCCCTTCCTTTGTAAATCTCGAAAACAATGTGCCATCATTCAAATACGCCGCGACTTCGCGGTTGGGTTTGGGACCATAGTGATAACCAAGTTCTGCAGGGATATTCATTCCCGTCAGTAAAATGGCTTGTCCAGTCGCAGATTGTGGCAAACCGCCGACGCCAACAGCCGGATCAATTGCTAGCAAAGATGCATATTCTCCGTAAAAAGGCGCGGCATCCTTTAACAATGATCTTCCATCTAAGAGCGTATTCAAGTTCGGCATATCTGCCCGCGCAAATGGATTGATCGCCGGATCATTTTCACCCAATCCGATTCCATCGAGAAAGATAAACAGTAAGCGCATATCGGCGGATTATAATCAACTCATGCCCAGATTGGATTTGAAAAAACTCAATTCGCATCGTGCGCGGACCTTTCGCCTGCCCCCGTCTCTGCGCGTGACTTCCCCGAAGGCGGCTCTCCATTTCGTCAACGCGCGTGGCTTCGTCTATTTTTGGCCCATCAAGGGGATCGATCTGCCCAGCCTGTGGACGGCCGTCGCCGGGAATAGAGTCGTTGCAGATAAGCACGATGATCCCGGTCATGTCACGTGGGGATGGAAGGATAACGCGCTCGGCAGAAAGATCTGGTATTACGCAAAGATCCTGCGCCGCAAAGCGACGATGATCTCACTTGAGATTGCCCCATACTTTTATGCACTGTCAGAAAACTATGGCTCGCCCGACGAGGATTATCTGCTGGCCTATGAAGAGGGGCGCCTGACACAAGCCGCGAAACAAGTATACGAAGCCCTGCTCAAGGAAGGCGCGCTGAATACCATTGACTTGCGCCGCGCCGCCAAGCTGGCAAATGCCAAGGAATCTGAATTCAACAAAGCGCTCGAGGTTTTGCAAT
The DNA here is from genome assembly GCA_035291925.1 of Anaerolineales bacterium. GTDB lineage: Bacteria > Chloroflexota > Anaerolineae > Anaerolineales > Villigracilaceae > Defluviilinea. The sequence goes on along the minus strand of DATDRD010000442.1, from coordinate 2,442 downwards.
CAGATTTCAAGATATTGCCCATTGGCGTTTCTGAAGCAGGCGCGTGGAAATATTCATTCATTTATGAAATTGTTTCGCGGCATTATCCCGATCTGGCTGAAAAGGCGCGCTCTATCAGCGAAGCTGAGGCGCGCCGGAAATTGGTTGAGCTCTATTTTGCTTCGGTGGGCGCGGCGCAGGAACGCGATGTGAACAAACTGTTCGGCTGGCAAAAAGAATTGACCGCCCGCACGATTTCCGGCTTGATCGAGAAGCGGAAGCTAGTCAAGTCGGAACATCCAAAACAAAAAGCGGAGTGGCTGGTGTTGCCTGAATTATGTGGATGACTCTCATTTTGCCGCGCTTTGCTCTGCTTCAAAAAAGTGACATCTTTTACTTGTATTAAATCCAAATATCGTCCATAATTGCCAAATCTTTCCAGCACAAGGAGGTATTTTTGATGGGTGCTGTAGGAGCAGGCTCAACACGTTCTTGGCGGGTTATTGATGTGAGTATCCTGCTTGTCTTCACTATTGTATTATCTTCTTGTGGATCTGGGGCACTTCCCCAAGCAACAGCTATGGCCGCTTATGATGCTGGAGCAATCCAAGTCATTGTAAAGGACAACCAGACTCAGGAAGTAATTGAAGATGATATTGTAATACTTGTTCAAACTGTTAACCCTCCACAGGTGGATGATAATGCAGATGATATATTGCGTCTACCATCTTGTTCCCCTAATGAATATATTTATGCCTGGTCACCAGGTTACTACATCAATGAAATTCAATGTGATGGACGTCTCGTATACGAGATTCCACTAACATCCTATCATGCCGCAGATAATCCAAATTACATGTGGATTGATGCTGATATTCGTTTCGACCCTTCTCATAACTGCGCCAGCTGTCATTCAACCATACAGGGTCGAACAGAATATCTAGAGTGGAATAAAGATGGCCATTCGAAAGTGTTTGGAAACCCGTATTTTTGGACTATGTATATGGGGATGGATATTAATCGGAATCAAGGTTTTGAAACTACTTGGCAGATTTTTGATAACGGTGAAAGATTAAGACTCCCGAATACTTCCATCTATGGTCCTGGTTTTCGCTTGGATTATCCCAATGATGGCGGCAACTGCGGTTATTGCCATGCGCCTGCCGCGGTGAATACCTTCAATCAAGAACCAGATTTGACTTCTTTAATCAATAGTTCCTTCGGAAACCATGTAAATGTGGAGACAGAGGGGATCACCTGTGATGTATGTCACAAGGTGACCGATGTCGTTTTAGGAAACGATCGATTGCCTTATGTGGATCGTCCTGGCGTGCTGTCCATGGCCTTTCTACGGCCGACTTCATTTAATCCATTCTCTGTTGGCCCGCGGGCATATGACTTGAACCAAGATCCAGAAGCGAGGAGTACATGCTCTCCTGTTTTTAGTGAAAGCAGATTTTGTGCGGCTTGCCATTATGGGAAGTTCTCTGACGTTGAAATCTATACCTCATATAAAGAATGGTTGGATAGCCCGTACAGTCACAAATATATGGATTCAGGGAGTGGCAATGAGAACAGAGCTTATCGTTCCTGTCAGGACTGCCATATGCTCTCTCCCGGGCAGGTCGGCGACACACTCCCGAGCGAGCGCGCAGCATGTACTAAAACAAACCTGAATTTTCGAGATTTTAATCACAACCTGATGAAGTACGGGCCTGATCCAGATAACCCTTCCCAAGAAATTCCTCTGTTGATCAGGGATGCGGCAACACTCACAGTCGAACCAATCATGGATGAGGGAAGGATCAGAGTTAACGTGACGGTCGTTAATACAGGCGCCGGACATAGGTTTCCGACGGATTCTCCCTTGCGACATTTGATTCTTTTTGTCGAGGCAAAAGACCGGAACGACACTTTGTTGACGCAGGTGGGAGGGCCCACAATCCCATTATGGGGAGGGCTTGGCAATCAAGCGGAAGACTATGCAGGCCGTCCAGGTCAGATCTATGCCAATATACTGAAGGATAAGGATACAAACATCGCCCCCGCGGTTGCCTACTGGAATCCCGCCGAACCTATATCGCCAGACTCCGACACACGCCTAATTCCAGGACAACCTGTGCTCAGTGAATATTCCTTTGCCACACCGTCTTACGGAATGGCTCTTATAAGAGTCAAATTGATTTATCGCTACGCATTCATTGACCTTGCCCGACAGAAGGGATGGAATAGGCCGGATATTCTTGTCACCTCTGAAGAGTGGGAGTGTACCAGATTCACCGATCCGACCAGTTTTAGATGCGAACCAGAACTTGAATAAGGGAACAACGAAACTTCTGCACGATTCTGTCGTAAAATATTAATGAGTCAATGTTCAAAAGGAGAAATGCTATGAGACAAAACCGTTCCAGTCTGATTCTGGGTGTTCTTTTGATTCTCTTCGGTGGGTGGCTGGTGGTCACC
>DATDRD010000441.1:0-1576 GCA_035291925.1 Anaerolineales bacterium | reverse complement strand
CGACATCCTTGGTTCCATTCGCACAGAAGATGTGCATCATCCGATCACGCGTCTCGTGTGTCTTGAGAATACACAAAACATTTGTGGCGGCGTGCCGCTGACGCCGGCGTATACCAGACAAGTGGCTGAATTGGCACATCAGAACAGCCTCCTTTTTCATATTGACGGCGCGCGTATTTTCAATGCGGCCGTTGCTCAAAATGTATCAGTGGAGGATTTGGCTGGGCCAGCGGATTCAGTTATGTTTTGTTTGAGCAAGGGACTCGCCGCACCGATCGGCTCCATGCTTGTCGGATCACGGAAATTCATAAGGCGCTCCCGTCACATACGCAAGATGCTGGGTGGAGGCATGCGCCAGGTCGGCATTGTTGCCGCTGCTGGAATCATCTCTCTGGAGAAGATGGTGCACCGCCTGGCAGATGACCATGTCCGCGCGAAGAAACTTGCTGCTGGACTGCGTCAGGTCAGGGGCCTGGTCGTGGACAAAGACTCGCCTTATACCAACATGGTTTATTTGAATCTGGCTGATGATATAGCTCTCGACTCAAAGCAGGTGGGTGAAAAGATGATGAGATTGGGTTTGCTGTTGGATGCAGAAAATGCGCGGCGATTCCGTCTTGTTACACACTATTGGATTGACGATACTGCGGTGGAGAGGGTTATTTCCGCGTTTCGAGAAACCTTGAATTAAGTAATTGGACACGTGACCTGCCTATCCAATTTTTATTCCGGTGGGATCTGTTTCCAGTGATTTTCCGCTGGTTCGATCTGATTCCTGCCCCGTTCTTTCGCAATATATAGTCTGCGGTCTGCAAGATCGATGAGGCGAAAGATCTCATCGGCTTCATCGGGGAATACGGCGATTCCCTGACTTACTGTGGGGATTGGAACCATTTTTTGCTCACGATCTTCGACCTTTAATAATCGCAAGGTTTCACCAATCCGCTGTGCAACCTGCATTGCCTGTATCCCGGTTGCACGAGGCAGGGAAATGATGAACTCTTCGCCGCCCCAGCGGCCAACGGCATCCTGTTGCTTGATGTGCTGCTTGATAACGGTGCAAAGTGCATTCAAAATCCGATCCCCAACCAGGTGACCAAAAGTGTCGTTGTATTGTTTGAAATAATCAATGTCAAGCATGATCAGGCTGAGAGGCGCCTTTGCGGAAGATGATTCGTCGGCCTGTTCAGCCAGCCTTTTCAGGAAATAACCATGGTTATAAACGCCCGTCAGACTATCCAGACGGGCCTGCTCTTCCACCTGCGCATGCTGAATCGTATTATCCAGGGCGACGGTCACGTGTTGGGCCAGGTTGGAGAGAAGTTCCATGTCAGCCTGGTCGAATGAGTTTGGAGCATAGGCTCCCAGCGCAATAATGCCTGTGACGTTTGTTGCCTTCAATGGCACACCCATCCATGAAAGGCTGGTCTTTTCCTTGCCTATTACGAAAGGTCCGACGCCAACCAAGTCCACCTCCCGACGAAGGTCGGGAAGAAACAACTCTCTTTGATTTCTGATCACCCAGCCCGAGAGAGTCCCCTCAAGAGGAATCCGCGTTCCGTTAAAGTACTCTCCA
>DATDRD010000440.1:0-3170 GCA_035291925.1 Anaerolineales bacterium | reverse complement strand
TTGTGTGGCAATTTCGAAAGGATGGAATTCTTCTGTCGTTTCTGCGGGACAGGTTGCGGATCGGTCCCCGTTCGCATGCTCTCCAGTTCAGAACTGAAGCGCAACCAATCATTTACCAGGATTACGAGATGCGGCGTCTTGTCTTTAAAAAAAAACCTCGAAAGAAATAAGCGCAGTATATGAGGTGAAATTGGATAACCGTTCAGGTCGATCACCATGGCCGTCTTATTGGCCAGCGGCGAAAAAATATCCTGCATCCAGCCCGAAAGACTCTTGGGGGGGAAGAGATAACGCATCTCGGTTGTCGTCGTTTTTTGGAAGCGCCTGTACGAAATATTGATTCGCATGAAAGGCGTGACAAGTTTCAAGTGGCCGGGCAGAGGTTGTACGTATGCAATTTGCTTGATGACCAAAAAGAAAAAACCGACCAGGATTGCCAGCACGCCAATACCGCTCAGCACCTGCCAGCGCCACGGCAGGAATTGGCTCATTGGGTCAATATATTCACTGTAAGCCAGCGCGAACATCCCAAGCCCCATGGCGATCAAGGCGGGCCACCAGCGGTTAAGCATATGCCGGTAAACGATCAGTGGATATTTGTGCCCGGCGCGCGCCATGGATCAATCATCCTCATTGTTCAACTGGATGGGTAATCCGCCTCTTTCCTCGACCTCAGCCTCCCCGCCGTTCAATTGAGCGCTCAACTGCCTGATCGCCTGTGTAAGATGTTCCCCGCGCAGGCTGAATGTCACATCGCCGCGTGTCTTTTCGATGATGCCGCGCGCAAGGTCGGTTTGACGACGCAACCCGTTCGTGATCGCATCGGGATAATCCATGGTCACCAGCACCGAATAGATCTCATCCATGCAACTGAGCAGGCGCTCGGCTTCCTGCGAATAACCGTGCCGAAGGATATCCAGAGTCCTCCTGCGCAGTTCGCCCACTACCTCTGCCAATCCGTTGAGATAGGTTGCATCTTCCACGCTCAGCTCTCCCGGAGTCTGAAGCGGATGGTTCTGGATCAGCGCGCAAGTGACGTTCGCCTCCACGAATTCCTTAAGGGCATCCTGTGTGTATCCCGCATAATAAAGGTCGGGATAATTTACAAGGTCGCTGTGCAACCTGTCTGCCAGACCGCGGGCCTCGGTCAAATGTGCTTCCATTGCCTCCTTGTCGTCCCTGTGGACCGCGCGTATGGCCAGCGAGCAGGCACGCGTGAGTTGGCGTGCCCGCGCGAGCGCCTGCTCTCGCATTGTGGTGCGAATGTCGAATATCTGGCGGATCTGGTCTGCAATTTTTTCAAGTTTATGCATGATGCCTATACTTTCAATGAGCTCGCTGTTCAATGGGAATTAAGACCGGACAAAGATAAAACGCTGCCCTGGCTCTTTTCCTGGAAAAAGAGAGTTATTCTTTTGGCGGTTCTGGTGGCTCTGGCGGCTCGAATCGACGGAAGAGATTCTCTGCAAGCGAACTATTGCTGGGCAGTTTGATCTCACCGAAGGCGGCTTCGTAACGGGCAAGGTTTTCATTGAGGGCGCGCAGGAGGAGCTTGGCGCTGAGCGGGGTCATCACCAGGCGCGCACTTATGTTCGCTGTCGTTTCACCGGGCAGGATATGGGCAAAGTCAATAATCACCTCTGCATAGGAATGCCAGATGCGCGCCAGGTTTGTGTAGGTAGGCTGCATTCCCTCAGGGATGTTTATCTTTGGTCCGGCAGGTTGTTGAGGGGTGGTCATAATTCTTCATCCCCTCTCCTTTTGGGAGAGGGGTAGGGATGCGGGTTAGAAGGGAATATCGTCCTCGGCCGGGATCTCGGCGCCTTCCATGCCGCCAGCCATAGGCATGTCACCCCCGCTTTCGCCGCGCGAAGATAAGAAGCGAACGGTACCAGCCGTCACTTCGAAAGAGGCGCCGGCGGAACCATCCTGTTTGGTCCAGATACGCGGCCCGCCTGTGCCCTTATCGGGCGTCAGGCGTCCCTCGATCAAAACCTTTGAGCCTTTCTTGAGATACTGGTTGCAGACCTCTGCCTGTTTGCCCCAGGTGGTGATGCGGAACCAGATGGTCTCTTTGACCTGTTCGCCATTCCCTGTGGTGTACTGGCGATTGGTGGCAACAGAAAAGGATGTAACTGCCTGCCCGGATGGCGTGTAGCGCATTTCAGGGTCTTTGCCTACGTTGCCGACGATGATGATGGTGTGATACATGGGAATCTCTCCTTTAGTTGAGGTACCCGCCGATCTGCGGCGGGGAAAAATAAGATAAACTGTATTGTACCCGTACTTTGGCGATTTGTTAACCATCCAACACGAAAATCAACATCCTGTTTCGCTTGTAAGAGATGAATTCATCTCGTCGTCTTTAATCCAAATTTCATCCATAGTTTTGATTTGCCGCAGGAGAGAAACCATGAAACTTACAGTTAAGCACTACGGGATTATTGTCTTCTGTCTGGCCACGGCCTTTCTGCATCTCTCTCTGCTCACCAAAATGGGGCTCGATCCAATCGTATTGAATGGACTCGGTTACCTTGGTTTGCTCGGGGCATATTTCCTGCCGATACCGTTTTTTCAACAGAGGCATAGACTGGTCTGGTGGGCTTTGATCGGTTACACCTTGCTTACCATCATTCTATGGATCATCCTGGGCAATAAACAGTTTGTACCGGGTACGTCAAGCGCAATTGGTTACTACGCCAAAACCGCTGAAGTCATCTTACTGGCATTTCTTTGGGCTGATAAACCAAAATAATAGATAAACGAATACCTTTCTCAAGAGGGAAAGGCGTTTTATTCCTTCCTCACGGCTCCTCGCGCGATTTTGACCACAAACTTATTCCCTTTGTCAATCGTGCAATTCGCTCTTTCCGCTCAGGAAAGGGCGTTTTTCTTGTATTTGGATATTTGTCCATCGGCAGTGTTACAATGTTATGACCCCCGGAGACATTCCCGTAACGTATCCTTTTTAGAATGTGAGGTGCACCGAGTTCCCAAACGGAGGCCGTATGAAACCAAATAAACTCCTACTGTTTCCTGTGCTGTTGCTTCTCACCGCCTGTGGCAGGTTTGAGGTCAGCATTGAACAAATGCCAACTCTGTTGGCGACAGTAACCCCTCAAATTTCTACGAATACTGCAACGGCTGTCATATCCTCAACTGAGCACGTG
>DATDRD010000439.1:0-3219 GCA_035291925.1 Anaerolineales bacterium | reverse complement strand
GATAGGCGAAGCGATCCTGTGGATAAACGAAACATCACCAGCACCCCATCGAACGGGTATGAACTGGTGATGTCATGGGCGGATGGGTATGAACTAGGCTTCGGCAGTTTCTGGCGTCTGAGCGGGCGCTTCAGGCGTCTCCTCGGTTTGCCCGCCTTCCTCGATGGCTTCACCTTCGCGATGGACGATGACCCTGACTTCGGGAACGAGGTCCATCGTGAGACGCACGTGAGCCATAAACTCTCCGAGATTGCGGATCGGCTGCATATCAATTTGTTGTTTCTTGACTTCATAACGGGTCTTTTCCTGAATGGCAATCGCCACATCCTGCGTGGTGATCGAGCCATAGAGTTTGCCCGTTTCCCCCGCCTTGGCAGTGAATGTCAACGTGAGGCCGTTGATGCGTTCTGCCAGATCCTTGAGTTCTGAGTTGAGTTCCGTGCGACGGACCTGAGCCTGGGACCCGATCTTTTCCGCCTGTTTGAGAGCCCCGGCTGTGGCAAGCACGGCCAGTCCCTGTGGGAGCAGATAGTTGCGGCCATAGCCAGCGGCGACCTTTTTCACCTCGCCTGCCCGGCCCAGTTTATAAACATCCTTAATGAGCAATACTTTCATTTCTTCAAGCCCTTTCTTTCAGAGATGTAGCCAGGCGAAGGGTACTACGCCTGGCGGCGTATTTTATCATAGGATTCAGGATAGAGCAAAGCCGACTAACGACTCTCCAGCAGATCCATGTACGCGCCTTCGAGCAGATCGCCTCTTTCCACCCCAAGCTTGCTCATCAGCTCCTCGGCAATATCCTGCCCGTCCGCGTCACTCTGCCCCGGTCCCATAACGACTTCCAGCTCCACGAATTGACCGAGTCCCTCCACATCATCCAAATGCACGCGGGTCTGGCCGACGAGATAGAGATAACGCGTCTTCTTCACCAGGCCGCGAATCCCGTATGCAAGTTCAAGAACGCGCTTGAGATTTTCGGGGTCAGGTGTTTCATAGATATGATACTCCGAGCGCTTCGGACCTTCCAGGTCAGGGCGCGAGTAATAGATGAGCTGTGCGTGGTCTGCCGCAAGGACGCGTAATTTCATCCGTCCTTTTTCGGTATTGAAAAATATATCTTCCTGGGGAATGACTTCAACCGGGGTATCGCTCAATGATTCAGCACGGAGGCGGATCTCTTCGAAGTCTCTTGCGCAGGCTTTGATCTCAATGTTTGATGGCATTTGCAAAAATGACTGGTGATGGTTCAGGTCGAGTGAGGAAATGTCTTTACGGGCCAGGGAGCAAAATGGATCGCACCATGCCCGGCCTGCTGCGCCAACTGTTCAAAGACCTGACTCGTGTGTCCATCCAGAGGCAGATATTGAATAAGGAACAGCTCTCCAAAGGATGTGATCGAAATGGTCGATGAAGAAATATACTTTATCTCGCCGAATTCAGCGTGGTGGTAGGAAAAATAATCCATATTTGCTGCGTTGTCCTGCTCAACGGACGATACCATCTTCCAATAGCGATCAAAGAGTGGATATTCAATCGGATTCCGAAATATCTTGATCAAGTACTTGAAATAAGGTTTTGCGCGATAGCGCAGGCTATTTTCCCGAAACGCGCTCATGGAGTTCAAGGCATAATTCTCCCAATTATCCACAATATGACTCCGCGCCATCAAATCCTTCCCAAAATTAAATCGGGTAGTATTGTACCCACCTGGAACGCGATCAGCATCCTCCAATAGGGCAGGTGGGATCTTAAAAAACAACCATATGATCTTATTGGCCGCAATTACGTCCCCATAAACATCGCACAGGAAAGCCGGGAGCCGCACCTGCCCCGTTAATGCGATCATTTTATCAAGGATCTCTCTGACATTGAACACATCGGTCGCCATCGCCGCCGTGGGCTGGCGGACCATTTGCTTTTGCTCCAGTCCACTGACAGCCAGGAAAAACTCGCGCCGCTCCAATGTGGTCAGTTGGAGCGCATTCGCGAGCTGGAACAACAGTTCAGGCTCAAAATACTTCTTGACCCCGCGCTCCATTTGGCTAACAACAGCCTCATCTACCTGAGCATATTCAGCGAGCTGAAACTGAGTCCAACCCATATCCTGTCGCAAGGTTGACAAAAGTTGTCCGAACTCTTTACGATTCATACTACTGCACGTTATACCATTAACTCAAAAAAATCTTTGAGTCAATCCTAAAAATGATTGCTGGACTTATATCCTAAAAGCCTGGATAATTCACGTATAGTTCGTGTAAGAAAGCACTGTTTCTTCGCGATTTGAACCTGAAGAGGGGCACGATCTGGAGGTTCAAACTGGGGGATCGGCACAAGGGGGAACAGGCAATCATGGAGGAACTCCAGACAACCTGGAGTTTCTTTTTTTGACTCATACTGTCAGTCTGACATGGCGCTTACATAATCAATGGTTTTGTGTCCTAAGAATCCGGTGATCAAATGATATAACGCGTAAAGTTCAAGCGCAAACGGCAAATAGCCGCCATAACCGAGTAGTGGCATCTCAAAGATGTGCAGCCAGCCGCCCCAGGCTACGTGATAAATCCATTTTGGATAGGAATGGTAATTCCACATCTCCCAGAAAAATGCGGTGAGCAACACACCCAGCCAAAGAGAAATCACAGGACGCCAATCGCCTTTTTGAGTCCAGTGTGCGAGCGAGCAATTCCCCAGCCAAAGGTTGAGGGGTTCGATGATGAAATAAAGGGATAACCAGATGAACAGGAAGAAAATCTTCGGCCAGATCAGCATCAAACCCAGCATAAGCCAGCCCGCGATAAAGAAGAGGGTTGCCGTCAATTTATCGGCGCCAATTACGGGTCCGCGCCTCAGGCGCCTGATAAAGGCAAAGCTGGCGAAGAATTCAGCGCTCCCAAATACAGCGGGAATGACCGTCGTGAAGCTCAAGGTCGTCCAAAAGGCATATTCCTGAGAGGAGAAAATTTCCGCGCCAACGTAAATCCAGTTCTGAGTGCGGAGGTTGAGCAGTTCAAATATCCACCACACGGGTGCAGAGACGATGAACAGCCCGATGTATTTCCGCCAGCCGCGCGTGAGCAGGGATGTGCCGCTACGCCAGTAAACCAGGCCGTCAATGACCAGACAGTAGCCAAGCCACATCGGGAGAAATCCCCAATGCGTGCGCGGACCGCTCAAGGACCAGTTGAGAATCCAAAAAACGCCGGCCAGGATTAGACCGAG
>DATDRD010000438.1:0-2504 GCA_035291925.1 Anaerolineales bacterium | reverse complement strand
ACATGAAGAGATCGGTTCTGCTATCTATCATGGCGCGTTGCTGGATGAACTGAGCGGTGGCCTCAACCCCGCACAATATGTCGAGGGTCTCGCAGGTGCGGCGGAAAGAGCCGGGGCCACGCTCCACGCGCGGGCGCGCGTGAACAAGCTTGGGCGTAGCGGGAAGCGCTTCCTCATTAAAACGGAGAGAGGCCCATTAAGCGCGGAGTCTGTTTTCGCGGCGACATCCGGTTATACAGGAAATGTCACAAGGAAATTGCAGAAGAAGGTCATCCCAATAGGGTCGTTCATTATCGCAACAGAAAAGTTATCCAATGATCTCGTAAAAGAACTGATTCCCAAGAATCGCATGATCTTTGATTACAAACATTACTTGAATTATTTCCGCCTGTGGGATAACCGCATGATCTTCGGAGGGCGGGCGGCATTCTTCCCTGAGACATCCAACACCATTCAACGCAGCGCGGAAATCTTGCGGCGCGAGATGATCCAGGTATACCCGCAATTGAAGGATGCGAGGATCGAATATGTTTGGGGCGGCACATTGGATTTTGCATTCGATATGATGACGCATGTGGGCAAAGTGGATGGGATTTATTATTCGCTGGGTTATGCAGGTCACGGCGTGGCAATGGCGACCTATCTCGGCAGGACGGTCGCAGAAGCCATGCTGAAAGGGAATATCAGGGAACATCCATTTGCTTCGTTCCCTTTCCCCGATGCGCCGTTGGGCTTGTATAACGGTTTCCCATGGTTCCTGCCGTTCGCTGGTGCATGGCACAGGATTCTGGATTGGGTTGATTAGATCAGCTCTGACGGGTCTGAGAACCCTCAGGAGCATTTTATATCTTCACAAAGCAGAGTAAAATTGCCTTATAGCATTTCAACCCGGAGGAGATTGTTATGGCCATAACTAAAGCACAATCGAATGGGGATGTCTACTTCCCGTCTCAGGAAGTCATTGACCAGGCACGCCTGAAAGATTGGGATGCCGTGGCCGAAAAAGCCCTGAAAGATCCGCAGGCGTTTTGGGCGGCGGAAGCCGAAGAATTGGATTGGTTCCAGAAGTGGGATAAGGTTTTGGATGACTCAAACAAGCCATTCTTCAAATGGTTCACGGGGGCGAAAACGAACATCGTTCATAACGCGATAGACCGGCATCTCAAAACCTCCCGCAAGAACAAACTTGCACTGATCTGGGAAAGTGAAGATGGAAAGGAACATCGCACATTTTCGTATTTTGCGATGAACCGCGAAGTCTCGCGCTTTGCGAACATCATCAAAGCCATGGGCGTGACCAAAGGCGAACGAGTCACGATCTACATGGGACGCGTGCCTGAGATCGCCTTTGCCATGCTCGCCTGCGCGAAGATCGGCGCCATCCACTCCGTCGTGTTCGGCGGCTTTTCAGTAGATTCTCTTCAGGGCCGCATCGAGGACAGCCAATCCAAGCTGGTGATAACGATGGATGGAAGCTACAATAATGGCAAGGTCGTCGAACTCAAGCGCACAGTGGATGAGGCCCTCAAACGCTGTCCATCAGTGGAGAACGTGATCGTCATAAAACGGATCGGGCATGAGGTTCCAATGGAAGGGGGCCGCGACCACTGGTACCACAATATGCTGGCCCTCCCAATCGCTAACGGCAAATGCGCGACCGAAGTGATGGATGCGGAAGATCCGCTTTATATTCTTTACACTTCTGGTTCCACCGGAAAACCCAAGGCTGTCCTGCATGTGCATGGCGGATATATGGTGGGTATCTACAGTACCCTCAAATACGTCTTCGATATCAAAGATGAGGACCGCTGGTGGTGCGCGGCGGACCCGGGCTGGGTGACAGGCCATTCCTACATCGTTTATGGTCCCTTGCTCATGGGCGCGACCTCGTTCATGTTCGAGGGTGGACCCGCCTATCCATATCCAAACCGCTGGTGGCAGTGTGTTGAGAAATACGGGATTACGATCCTTTACACCGCACCGACTGCCATTCGCGGGCTGATGCGCTTCGGTGAGGCCTGGCCCAACAAACACGATCTTTCCTCGCTCCGCTTGCTGGGCACCGTCGGTGAACCGATCAACCCCGAAGCGTGGAGGTGGTATTACCGCGTAATTGGCAAGGGGAAATGCCCGATCATGGATACCTGGTGGCAGACGGAGACAGGCATGTTCATGATCACGCCGACCCCGGTTGTGCCCCTCAAGCCCGGATCGGGTACACGTCCGTTCTTTGGACAGGAAGCTGAGATCGTGGACGAAGAGGGGAATCCCACACCGGACGATACGGAAGGCTATCTCGTTGTGAAGAATCCGTGGCCCGCCATGCTGCTCACAATCTATGGTGATCCTGATCGCTATGTGAGCCAGTATTGGAGCAAATATCCCGGTAAATATCTTACCGGCGATTCGGCCAAACGCGACAAGGACGGCTACTTCTGGATCATCGGCCGCGTGGACGATGTGATCAAGGTCAGCGGTCACAGGCTGGGCACCGCGGAAGTGGA
>DATDRD010000437.1:0-5915 GCA_035291925.1 Anaerolineales bacterium | reverse complement strand
CTGATTTGTTGTCGCTCTTGCGGGCCTTCATTTGCTGTAAAATACTTTCGTGCTGGAGGGATCCATCCATCAGTCTCGTTGAACTTCCTACTAGGATAATCCCTCTCAACCATGAAATGAGACAAAATTCGTTCTGAACTTTAATGCCGAATCCTGCTTCCCATCGAAGAATTTATCCAGATTCCTTAATGGCAGTGCTTGTCCTCAATCTTCGTAATCCCAGCCAGATGCCCACTCCAAGAATCAGCAGACCTAAAAGCAGTCCGCTCATGTTGCTCAGGAACGCGCTGACCGCTTCCCATTGTGTGCCGAACAGATAACCCAGGCCTCCATAACCGAATATCCAGATCGCCTCACCTGAAAGATCGTAGAACAGGAAGCGCCTGAAGGGAAAACCACCTGTACCTGCGATGAGGTTTACCGGCACTGCCATGCCCGTGATCAAAAACCGCGTCAGCAGGACGGACATCCCACCCCAGCGTTGAAAAGAATTTTCAGCCTGTATCCATTTGTCTGAACCACGAAAGCGGCGCAGGACAGGTTCGCGCACATGGAAGCCCATGGCGTAGCTCAGGCAATCACCCAGGACAACGCAGGTCAGTGCAATCAACCCGGTTGAGGGCCAGGATAGAAATCCCTGCCTGCAAAATGCGCCTACAGCGATCACGATAATTGTTGCGGGGAAAGGAATGCCAAGAGCGCCGAGAAACACAATCACGCCGAGGATGGGCGCGCCATAATTGATAATTTGTGTCAGGAGAAACTCGGACATGGGCTGTCCGTCTATGGAACATTCATAAGAGTCGGTGTTACCGGAACAACCGGCGTCACAGGGTTCTCCTGTATTTGGCGCGGCTGGTTCGCGAGCGCCGCGAGCACAGCGGCTTTGATTTTTTCCAGCACGATCCCCTCTGCCTGTGGATAATACTCCTCGTTCAATTGCTTGAGGCTTTTTTCCCGATTCCTGTTTGCCGGAATTCCCAAGGCATCAAAAAGCACATTTGGTGGAACATGGTACATTTTTGAAATAAAAGGGATTGTCATCCAGTCACGGATCAACTCTGTATCTGTTTCGATCCGTCCCACATCAGCCGAGGGAGGGGGAGGGCGATGCCCGCGAAACTCCCTGAACGCACGCAGGGTCCGCAGGCCAAAGACGCCGACGATTACGCCGCCAATGAAGATGAGAACAAAGATCAACACGCGCAGTCGCGAGGCTGTCATGTTCCTTACTCCTGCCACTCCAGTTCAAAATCACCGATGGCAACGGTATCACCCTCCTGCACGCCTGCGCTGCGCAGGGCCTGATCCACACCGAGCGCTCCCATGATCTTTTGGAAGCGGCGTACGGAGCCATCGTGCTGCCAGTACGTCATGGATGCGGCACGTTCAATGGCCGCGCCCGATATGCGCCATTCATTCGCGCCTTCGCGTCTGACAACGAACTCACGCGGGTCCTCTTTCGGACGATAGACTGGCATCGGCGGTTCGACTTCTTCAAGAGGCGGAGTCTCGGCTAATTTTTGATAAGCCTTGATCAGCAGGTCGCGCGTGTTCGTGCGCGCTAATCCTGAAATGGTCATCAGTTCGACTTTTTGTTTCTTGAATTTCTTTTGGATGTCCTTGAGTCTTTCCTGGACTTCGGGCTGATCTATCTTGTTGAGCGCGACAAGCTGAGGCTTTTTCGCGAGATTCGGGTCGAAGAGCGATAGCTCCGAGTTGATCTGGCTGTAATCTGCGATGGGGTCTTCTGACAAGCCATCCAGCAAATGGATCAATACCCGCGTGCGTTGAATATGACGCAGAAATTCGTGGCCGAGTCCCGCGCCGTGTGACGCCCCTTCGATGAGGCCGGGGATATCAGCCAGCACAACCGTTGTGTCATCGTCAATGTTTGCAACACCCAGATTGGGCTCCAGCGTGGTAAATGGATAAGGTGCGATCTTCGGTCTGGCATTCGTCAATACCGAAAGCAGCGTGGATTTGCCCGCGTTCGGGACGCCGATCAGCCCGATGTCGGCGATCAGTTTCAGTTCCAGCTTGAGGCGTTTCTCCTCTGCCGGCTCACCTTTTTCGGCAGTGCGCGGCGCCTGGTTCCGCGACGTGGCAAAGTGTTGATTCCCGCGACCGCCGCGCCCGCCTTTCAGGATGGTCAATTTTTGGCCGGGCTGGGTCAAATCGCCGATGAGGTCGCCTGTATCCGCGTCGTTAAGCACCGTGCCCGGAGGCACGTAAATGATCAGGTCCTTGCCGTTGCGTCCGGTCCTCTGCGATGGCCCGCCTTTGACGCCCTCTTCCGCCTTAAATTTCTGATTCTGTCGAAATGATGAAAGCGTGTTGAGCGTGGACTTGACTTCGAAGATGACATCGCCGCCTTTGCCGCCGTCGCCGCCATCAGGTCCGCCCATGGGGATGAATTTCTCACGGCGGAAGTGCACCATGCCGTCGCCTCCTTTGCCGGATCTTACGTGGATTTCTACCTGGTCTGTGAACATTCTCTGGCTCGATTTCTTTTAACAGATTTGTCTCAGGATTATAACGGAAAGCATTTTTGAAGTGCCAAATTGGAAAAAGCCTCCAACAGGTAAGCATGGTTTCCAAATGCTATTGGATATGGTATAAATGCCGCACGTGGGAACCTCCTGTCTGGATTAATTATTAGATTCATTTGATAATCAAAATGGATGTACTTTATGAATGAAACAAAATCGCCTTCCCTCGAACAAAATGTTTTTCTCATTTTCAACCGGCAGATCATCCCGTTGGACAAGGAAATTACCCGGCTTGGTCGTCAGTTGGATAATGATATTGTTTTCAATGAGGAATTCGTTTCCCGGTTTCATGCCGAGATCCGTTTAGAGGACGGCAAATATGTGCTGTACGATAACGAATCAACGTCGGGGACGTTGGTAAACAGCCAGAAAATAGACCGCTGTGTGCTTAATTCAGGTGACCTGATTTCATTGGCCTCAATTCAAATCATGTTCGTAAACAACAATGCCAGATTGGCTGATAAAGCGCGGGGGACAACACAGAGCCTGCCCAACTATGAGAATAAAGATAAATAGCACATGGAAGACAAGCGGACCATTTTGATTGTTGACGATGAGCCAGCTTTGCTCATGGGCCTGGCTGCCACAATCAGACGACATGGATATAACGTCGTTACCGCTGTGAATGGCCGTGACGGACTGCAAAAGGCCAGAGAGGCTCTGCCCGACCTGATCCTTTCAGATGTGATGATGCCGCCTCCCAACGGCTTTGAATTACGCAGGTTGATGAGTCTCGATCCGTATCTGGCGTCCGTCCCTTTTATTTTTCTGACCGCGCGTTCCAATGTGGAGGACCGCGTAAGCGGCATGCGAGACGGAGCAGATGACTATATCACCAAGCCGTTCGTGACCGAAGAACTTCTGGCGCGGATTGAAGCGGTATTCAGGCGCGTGAAAACCGAACAGGCCCGCGGCCGCGAACAAATGAAAGCAATTGCCCAGCAGGATATGGATAAACTGCGCCATGAGATCCTGCAAAATTTCCACCATGAGCTGCGCACGCCACTATCCAATATCATGATGCCATTGGAGCTGGCGGCTAATAACAAATTCAGGGACCCTGAAGAACAGAGCAAATTCATCAATATTGCGCTTTCCAATGCAGACCGTTTGGAATCGCTCGTCACCGATTTGATCCTATTAAGCAATATCGATCATGGGAACTTGAATACCATCAGGCAGCCCATTGATGTTGATCTGCACATCCTTGCTCCGGTGCGAAAGAGACTGGAAAGGTATAAGTCCAGGGAATTGGAACTCGTTACCGATGTTTCAGAACAGGGCAAAATCACTGCCCCACGCCGCGAGTTTACTCATGCGATAGTGCACTTGATGGATAATGCCTTCAAGTTCAGCTTCGAAAAGGGACAAGTCAGCCTGACCGTACGGCCTGGGTCGAATGGCGGTGTCAACATGCTGATCCAGGATGATGGGCCGGGAATTCCATCTGAGTTGCGTGAGAAGGTCTTTGAACGTTTTTATCAGGCCAGCCAGGGAGACCGCCGTGAGTATGAAGGTCTGGGGGTAGGCTTGACCCTTGCGCGGTCTGTTTTCCAAATGCTGAATGGCGATGTCAAAATCCTTGACAGCCCGAAGGGATGTTGGGTGTCCGCAGTCATCCCTGACCATGGCCCCGAAGACATTGTTTATGGATGAAAAGACAATATCTTTGCCAGGACCTGGACGCAAGCCAGACTCTGGGCTGGGAAGATCGCGCCATCAATGGGGGGAGGATTTCCACTACCGTGCCTTGTTCGAGCAGACCGGAGAGTGCGTATTCATTATTGGGCTTGATCTTCGCTATATTACCGCGAACCAACAGGCCCTGAGTTTGTTGGGTTATGAGGAAAGCGAGCTTGTTGGGATGCCTGTCAGCGAGGTCATGTCTCTGGGTGAGGAACTGGGTCGCGGTACTGTTGGAAGCGATGGCTCAAACCTATCTGAACGTATTCTGAAGCGAAAAGATGGCTCGACGTTGCCAGTCGAGATCAGCGCTTCCGTCGTGTACGATGAAGAAGACAGACCTGCTTATATCCAGAGCATTGCCCGTGATGTGTCTGATCGCCGGGACTTTGAGGAAACGCTCAAAAGGCACACCCGTATTCTTTCGGTGATCAGCGACGCGACCGCGCGGCTGTTACGTTCATCGAACATCGAAACAAAGATCCCCGAGATATTGGAATCTTTAGGGCTGGCAACGGATGTTTCAAGCTGTGCTATTTTGGAAATTGACACCTTTTCCTCCACACCGGCGATTAATATCCGGTACCGGTGGAGGAAACAGTCCGACTCTGCTTTTGATGTTTCCTCAGTAATCGCTCAGCACATTCCCATGATCCTGAGCGCATCCGGTGAATATTCCCATAATGCTGCTGCGAATGATAAACGGGCTTCAACTTTTTCAGGCCTGTCATTTATCATTATGCCCATTCATGGCACGTTGGGTTCCTGGGGATTTTTGGGGCTTTTTGATGAGGAAAAGGAAATTTCCTGGTCGCCTTCGGAGCGGAATGCCGTCCAAACGGCAGCCAACCTGATCGGTTCAGCACTGCAGCGCAGCAGCTATGAAGAGACCATTCGCCTGAATGAGGCGCGCAACCGCGCCATCCTTTCTGCGTTGCCCGACCTCCTCATCAGGATCGATATCAACGGGATACTTCTGGATTACAGCGCCAATCCTGACCATCCTCTTTACATCCATCGAGATGTGATTTCGGGAAAGAATTTATCCGAGACCTGGCCTGCAGACATCGTGGAAAAGATCAGAGGGCAGGCTAATCAGGATGCATTTACATCTCCGAACGTGCTCGAGGGATTCAGGCTCCCGTTTATCAACAAGGTCTATGAAGCGCGCCTGTACCCGATTAGCTCAAGTGAGGCGCTGGTTGTCATCCGCGATATTACAGATCAGGCACAGTTAAATGAGATGAAATCCGATTTCATCAACCGCGCCTCCCACGAATTGCGGACCCCACTGACATCCGCAATGCTGATTGCCGAACTAATCCATGAGGGTGGGACACAGGAGGAATTGGAGGAATATTGGCGCACCTTGAGAAGCGAGTTGAACCGCCAGAAGATCCTGATCGACCGGCTGCTGATTGCCGGACGCCTGGAAAGTGGCATGATGACACTCGAACACGCTCCAATGGAACTAATCCCCGTATTGGAAGAGTCGATCATGGCGGTCAAGGCGATTGCAGATAAACGCAGAGTTGCCCTTGACCTAAAAATGGAGCGAAGACCGGTCTTCATTTTGGGCGATAAAAGTGGTTTACAGCAGGTGTTTATCAATTTGATCAATAACGCCGCCAAGTTCTCTCCGGAAGGAAGTTCTGTCACAATTAATGTAACGGAAGCTGA
>DATDRD010000436.1:0-2776 GCA_035291925.1 Anaerolineales bacterium | reverse complement strand
ATAACGTGGCGGCGAATTCGAATATATCCCCGATCATCTCATCCTCAGCCTGATTCTGACCGTTTCCGGCAAGCGCCAGTGTCATTTTCAGTCCATCCGTGGAAGCAGGATAGGTTTGAGTGTAGTCAATGGTGGTCAAGCCATCCACCCAGGCATAAAGTTGATCAAGTTGCGATGCCGTAAGATAGCCTTGCACGTCATAGCTCTTGCAATCGGATGCCCTCACCCAGCCTGTCAGATAAACCACCACATCATCACAGAAACCACCCACGCCTCCCTCGCGATGCCACGCAAATGCCATTCCCCACGAGGCACCTGTTCGTCCTGCCTGAGCGACTTGGAACATCAGTTTCGCCCACTCTGCAATGGCGCGTTTTTCGGCATCCGTGGGAACGAGATTCCCGGCGCCTTTGAAAATCAGATTCCCGGCAGGCGTTTCAGTTGAGAATGAAGCATACAGACCCGACAATTCCGAGAGACGCGCTGAATGGTTTGTGACTTGCGCGGGCACATCGGTTAATGGGTCTCCACATTTCCCATAGGAAAGACTCTCAAGCGTAATTGCCGCCGTTTCACAAGGCGAATCAGCGCTTTCCCAAATAAGCAGCGCGTCTGCTGTCTCGGTTTTCAGAACCTCTTGCGAGGTCGGGGTAGATAAATTTTCAGTTGACGATTGTGGGTCAGATGATCCGCAAGCAGATAATAATAAAGCAATCGTTACCAGAAAAGAGTACATTTTTATTTTCATCTATTTCCAGAACATCCATTGCATGGTTGCAATGACCAGACCAAATAAGATGCCTCCCACCACTTCCAACGGCGTGTGGCCAATCACTTCCCGTAAATCCTTTTGATTGATCGGATGGCCGTGCAAGAGTTCATCGAAAAGCACATTGATGCGCCGGGCATGGATGCCGGCCTGCATACGGACACCCGCGGCATCGTAGACAACGATCATTGTGATCGCGACGCCCAGCGCAAAGAGCGGATTATCCAACCCATAATACAGTCCAATTGCAAGAGTAGTGGCGGTCATCAACGATGAATGTGAGCTGGGCATGCCGCCTGTTGTAAAGAGCAATGCCCAGTTCCAGCGGCGCGTTCGCAGATAATCGAGCGGTATCTTGACAACCTGGGCAAGTCCCCACGCCGTCAGACCCGCAATCAGCGCCTTGTTCTCAAACAACGCAAAAAGATTCATTCGGACTCTTCCTCAAAGGGAATCAGGACATCACCGGCGACCTGCTTCACTTTGAGCTCCGCGGCTTCGAGCAATGCGCTGCAACGCTCAGCCAGAGCCTGCCCGCGTTCAAACAATTTGATCGAATCTTCCAGTTTGTTCCGCGAAGCCTCCCCCTCCAACGCAGAGACAATGCCTTCCAATTCCGAAAGGGCTTCTTCGTAGGTTAATTCGTCAATAGGCTTTTCTGTTTTATTGGAAGATGGTTTTGGCATAAAGGCTCCTACATAATGAAAGAGATTCTTCGCTCAGAATGACATGTTGCATGGTTATGATTTTTTAACTTTAAACTCTCCATCGCTCACACGGACGTTCATCGTTCCGCTCGCCTGTGCAACACGTGATACAACACTGCCATCGTCTTTTCGCGTCACCACGGCATAGCCGCGCGCAAGGACAGCCAGTGGACTCAACGCCGCGAGTCTTTTCTGCAGTCCATTTACGTGCGTGGATTGTACTTGAAGGCGATGCGCGAGCGAAGAATACGTTCGGCGCGCCAGCTCATCCACGCGCTGGCGCTCGGACTGTATCCGGCGTTCAGGGGATGCATATCGAAGCTCGGAAATCAGGGAGGAGAGAACGGTCTTGTGTTCGGTGAGCAGGCTGAGGGTTGAGGAGGTGAGGCGGTTTCGATAACTTTGTAATTCAGCACTCAAATCCAACAGGGTGATCTGTGTGGCAAGTTCCGCCGCGGCCGTGGGAGTGGGTGCGCGCAAGTCGGCGGCGAAATCACACAGGGTGAAATCCGTTTCGTGACCGACTCCGCAGATGACAGGCACCTCAGACATGGCGACCGCGCGCACAACGCGTTCATCGTTGAATGCCCAAAGGTC
Source organism: Anaerolineales bacterium (assembly GCA_035291925.1). Taxonomy (GTDB): domain Bacteria; phylum Chloroflexota; class Anaerolineae; order Anaerolineales; family Villigracilaceae; genus Defluviilinea. The sequence goes on along the minus strand of DATDRD010000436.1, from coordinate 703 downwards.
TTCCATTGAACCACCGCCGCGCGCGAGGAGGATTACATCTGGAGATTGGAGAACGAGGGATTGAATCGCGTTCACAAGAGCAGGAGGAGCTTCAAATCCCTGAACTGGGGAAGGTGCAAGAATGATCTCAACCAGTGGCAGACGACGTCGCAACGTATTGAGCATATCGCGCAGCGCAGCGCCAGTCGCAGAAGTAACGATGCCGATCTTGCGCGGAAAAACCGGAATGGGACGCTTGCGTTCGGGAGCAAACAGACCCTCGGCCTCGAGCATCGACTTAAGGCGCAAAAACTCCTGATATAACGCGCCTTCACCCACAGGCCTGACTTGATCGGCATAGAGTTGGTATTGCCCGCTGACTTCGTAGATGCCGATCCTGCCGTGCACTTCCACCTCCATGCCATCCTGAAGTGCAACTCCTAAACGAGCTGCACTCGTCTTCCATATCACGCACTTAAGGGCTGCAGATGAATCCTTCAGGGTGAAATAAACATGACCCGAAGCAGGGCGCGACAGATTCGAGATTTCCCCCTGCACCCAGACATCCTGAAGCGATTCATCCTCTTCAAGGAGTTTGCGGATGTAGAACGTCAGCCGCGAGACTGTCCATTGCTGCGTGGAGAATAGGGTGGGTTGCATTGACAGGAGGATACTCGAATTTATGGAAGAATGTCAACAGAGTTGGGACAAATTGGCAGTTTGC
>DATDRD010000435.1:0-4073 GCA_035291925.1 Anaerolineales bacterium | reverse complement strand
GCGGTCATAGGGGATATCCTTGATGATCGTGAAGCGCGGCCCGCAGTTGGTGCAGTTGATGAACGGATACAAATAACGCCTGTCGTCAGGGTCAAACAACTCACGCTCGCAATCAGCGCAAATGGAAATGTCTGCGGAAATAGGCTGGTAGCCGCCCTCCACAGACTCGGACTCGCGGATCTCAAACGAAGAGAATGATTGCCTGGGCGCTTCTTCGACTCGAACAGCATCGACCTTTGCCAGCGCGGGTTTTTCCAGAGTCAGGGAGTGAATAAATTTTTCAAGATTGGAACTTGGTCCGTCAACAAGAATTTCCACCCCTCCAGATGTGTTGCACACCCAGCCATGCAGATCGAGCCGGGTTGCGAGTCTATATACAAATGGACGGAACCCCACTCCCTGCACAACACCCGTGACGGAAATATGTTTTGCCATAGCGTCAAACCCAGACCCTAAAGGTTTTATCTGAAAATCAGAATGGAGCACTTGCAGAGGTCTCTTGGTTTACGCGATTGTTCAATCGCCAGGGAGACCTTTAGGGTCTATAGGTAGTTATTCCACATCAATACTGTCGAGTCTTACGCCATACCCACTCAACAACTTCAAACGATGACTAAAACAGTGCGGGCACAGGGATGTCTCTTCCTCCGGCTGAAGTATTGTGCCACACTCAAGGCATTTCATCTCCGCGCCCACACGCTGGAAGTGCAATTCCGCGTCCCGGGCCAGTGTGTCCTTTGCAGGATCATTCCAATAAAACCGAATCGATTCTTCGCGCTCATCTGAAAACTGACCGATCAGCAGATTCACGCGCAGGATCCGTTTTTCGCAAGCGTGTTTGGAGGCGTGGTCAAGGATGTTCTGGGTGAGTGAAAGCTCATGCATAGCTACCTTTAAGGTAACCCTTTTGGAGATGCTGTCCAAGATGGAGAAAGTCACCCTTGCGGATGACTTTCTTCTTCATTGCGTTATTACAGTTTGTCTCAGCAATTCCAGCACAATTTGTACCGCCTGCGGCACTGCCTGTGCAACAGGCGGGGATAGCTCCTCACTGAAATCATAAATCTGTCTGGTCGCGATCCCTACCACTGTAATCTCTTCGGGCAGTTGCGCGCCCATGGACCGTCCCAGTGTGATTGCATTCTGTAAAGACGTATCATGCGCGCTTGTCGTATGGAACGCTGAATAATTCGGTAGTTCGTTTAATTTCAAAACGAGGATCGAGCCGATCGGTCCATCCAGGGAAAAGGCGTCTATCAAAATGGCGCGCTCATAACCGATGAGATGCTCCATCAGGTTAATGCCACCGAGTGAGAGGCAATCCACTACCACGGGCAAATCAGGTGTCAGTTTTTTCCTTACTTCCTCTGCAACTTTCCACCCAACCCCATCATCACCAAGTATGGGATTGCCCAATCCAACAATCAACATTCTGGATTTCTTCAATTCCATCTGAGCCTCAAACAATAGCCTGAGCAGTGAACGGAGCCACGGGAGGGCCTGGTCCGTTCCTGACGGTTGTCATCACCTACGCGGCGATTTCGACTTATGGTTTCGCGGCGATCAATTGCACTCGTGTATGCTGCAATCTCTCCATCGCGGCTTTTGCAATTGCATGCATCAATCCGCAGGAGAGTTTCGTATCCACTTCGCAGAGGGCGCGCAGTGCCGAAGCATCGATCTTGATCAGCTTGCACGGTTTCTCAACGCGTACTGCGGCTGTATAGATATACGGCTCGATCAAAGCCGAGATGCCGAAGATCTCACCAGGGTTGAAATCGCTAATGTAGTATTCGTGCTTGTAGTATGGGTCGTGCTCTGTCGTGACGATGTAGTAATATGCCGCGCTTCCCTCAACCAGAAAATACAATGAGCTGGCAGGTGTGTCGGCCTCAATAATGCTATCGCCAATTTTATGATCCTTTTCCTCGGCGATCAGGGCGACGGCTTTGAGTTGCGCGTCGTTCATGAAGTTGAAGAATGGGAAGCGACGTAATAGTTCAGGGGAAATCATATTGAACTCCTTACTGCTATGAGGGTTTGTAATAAAATAAGTTCCTTGTTTCGGATGCAGTTGCACTGCATCCTGCACGCAGTTCAACTGCTCGCGAACAAAAAACGGAGGTTATTTACAGACCCTTAGCAAAATTGTTTCAACACTTTTACAGGAATCCCATCCACATCATGGATGGTGATCTGCAATGGCATTTGACCCGGGAGTGAATGAGTTGCGCAGCCGAAGCATGGGTCGTAGGCACGGAATGCCATCTCGACCATGTTGAGCAAACCCTCGGTCACGTTGCCATCCTTGATAAGACTCGTTGCCGCTTTATGCGTGGACATCTGGATCGGCGCGTAGTTGTTGGTGGTGCCAACGATCAGATTCGCTTTGGTAACGACGCCCTGTTCATCGGTCCAGTAGTGATGCGTGAGGGTGCCGCGCGGCGCTTCGACGATGCCCACACCCTCCGTCGGAGTCTGGGTCGGCTTCGTGTGAATATCCGGTGAGGTGATCTCAGGGTCAGTCACCAGTTCCACCCAGCGTTCCGCCGCGTAGAGCAATTCGATCAGGCGTGCCCAATGTGTGGCGAGGCGCTGGTGCACAGGTTTGCCGCCAAGGGTCTTGTAGAACCTATCGTATTCCTCCTGCGCGCGCGGCGTCGCCATGCCATCGGATGCGTTCAGGCGTGAAAGCGGCGTCGCCATGTACACGCCCGAATCTTCGCCATCGACAAAACCCTTCCAGCCAATCTTCTTGAGATACGGAAATTTAAGATACGTCCACGGCTCGACGTGTTCGGCGATATGCTCGGCATAATCCTTTGGTGCGTACTTGACAAACTCTTTGCCATTCGGGTCCACCACGCGCACTTTACCATCATAAAAATTGACCTTGTTGTTCTCGTCCACCAAGCCCATGTAATAGGTGCGATGAGTGTAAACGTCGCCAAGGATCAGATCAACATAACCTTTGTTGCCAAGCACGATGTCGTTGAAGATCTTGAGACTGAACTGTGCGAACTCAATTGCCCAGCGCCCCATTTCTTCGATCTCTTTGCGTTGCTCGTCGGTGATGCCTTTGGTCATTCCGCCAGGGATCGAAGTACACGGATGAACTTTTCGTCCGCCGATCATCTCAACGACGGTGTGTCCATACTTTCGCATTTGGATCACCTTGCCGCCGATCTCCAAACCGACTTTATGGATGACGCCCAGGATATTTCTCTCTGCGACAGGCGCGTCGGGCCCCATTACAAAATCCGGGCCGCCCAATGCGTAGAAGTGTGTGGTGTGATCAGTGCAATAGAACGCGCTGTACAGCAACTCGCGCAACAGTTTTGCCGGGCGCGGCGGATCGACTTGATAGACCGCGTCCGCGGCTTTGGATGCCGCCATATGATGCGCTTCAGGGCAGACCCCGCAAATGCGATTCGTTATAAGCGGCATCTCTTCAATTGGACGCCCAACAACAAACCGTTCAAAGCCGCGCAGTTCCGGAATCTGGAAATAAGAGTTGGCAACGTTGCCATTGTCGTCGAGGAAGATCTCGATCTTGCCGTGACCTTCAAGACGGGTGATGGGGTCAATCGAAATTCTCTGCATAATTGTCATCCTTTCACAGATACGTTCCCTTAAGAACTGATTCGGAGGCTATTCGCGTGAGGAGGTGCTGTCGTGGATTTCCTCGACGAAGTGTGCCCGCGATTCTATTTCTTCCAACTTGAGTGAAGCATAATTCGAAGCCGCACTCATAAGTTTTTTCCTCAGTTTTTTCGGCAGCATGTGCAATTGTTCCAGTGAGCAGCCCTGGCTTCGGAGATATTCTTCGATGAAAGCATTCTCCAACAACGCGTTCCGATCTTCCATGAGTGGTTGGTCAGAACCTTTCGTATTCATCTTTACCTCCTGGGCGAGCATAGAAGGTATTGCTCCTGATCGCCTACACTTTCTCTTTTATCCACGCGGATTTCGCGGCTTTCAAAAGCGACCCTGCCAGATTGAAACGATAAACCTGTCCAACCGGATCAGGGATACCATCCAAAATACGGTCAATCTCTTCGGGCGTTGTCGCA
>DATDRD010000434.1:0-3475 GCA_035291925.1 Anaerolineales bacterium | reverse complement strand
TCGAGCAGCTTATTCGTGCCGGCATGAATGTGGCGCGCATGAATTTCTCTCATGGCACGCACGAACAACACGCCGAACGAATTGCCTTGATTCGCAAAGTTGCTGAAAGGCTCGGTGTGCCAATCGGTATTTTGCAGGATTTGCAGGGGCCGAAGATCCGCGTGGGCGAACTGCCTGAAATCCTTCAACTTTCGGAAGGGGAACTGGTTACCCTTTATGCACCGGGGACAACTCCTCCGGACGGTGAAGGACAAAAGATCCCGGTGGATTTTCGCCAGCTCTTCGATTCAGTCCGGACATCAGACCGGCTTCTGCTCGATGACGGTCGGCTCACGCTCGAAGTGGTTTCCGTTAAAGAGCAGAACGCGCTGACCGCGAAAGTCATCATCGGTGGGTCGCTATCCTCCCATAAGGGGATCAACCTGCCCGGAGTCCATTTGCGCATTGCAGGCTTCACAAAAAAGGATAAGGCGGATCTCGCATTTGGCATGTCTCAGAACGTGGATGCTGTCGCCATCTCATTCGTTCGCACGGCTGAAGATGTCAAAAAGGTCCGCGAGGCGCTGGAGCCTCTCTCGAATGGAAAACGTCTGCCATTGCTCATCGCAAAACTTGAAAAGCCCGAAGCGCTTGATAACCTCGATGCGATCCTCGACATCGTGGATGGCGTCATGGTGGCGCGCGGCGACCTTGGCGTGGAACTCCCACCCGAGCGCGTGCCTACTCTGCAGAAACAAATTATCCGTACTGCGAATGCCCGCGCAAAGCTTGTGATCACCGCAACCCAAATGCTCGAATCGATGATCTCGAATCCGCTGCCAACGCGCGCGGAAGCCTCTGATGTCGCGAACGCGATCTTCGATGGCACGGATGCGGTCATGCTTTCTGCCGAAACTGCGGCAGGGAAATATCCTGTTGAATCTGTTCAAATGATGGATCGAATTGTACGTGAGGCCGAAACGCATTTCATGGAATGGGGAGCGCAACAAAATGTGTCGGGTTTCGAGCACAGCGACGCGGCCTCGATGTCGCGCGCCGCGCAGGCTCTCGCCAACGATAAGAACGTTACGGCGGTGGCGTGTTTTACCACACGGGGTCAGACCGCCTGGCTGATGTCCAAGATCCGGCCGCGCGTGCCTATCATCGCCTTCACTCCAAATCAGGATACCTACCAGCGTCTGACGTTCCTGTGGGGCGTGCGCCCGCAACGGGTGGAGTTTGTAAATTCAGTTGAGGAAATGCTTTACCACGTGGAAGCGGATCTTCTGCGCTCGTCCGTTGTGCAGCCCGGCGATCAGGTTGTTATGGTCTGTGGGTTCCCTGTTGGCGCTGTCCGGCCCCCGAATATGGCGCTGTTACATACAATTGGAGAATAAAGGCGTTTACTTCAGCCAGAGATATTGATAGGGAGCCAGCGTCATTTCAATGGCTCCTTCAATTGAAACAAAATCCTGCTGTGACAAGAGGTCGGTCAGCGATTTGACCGGCCCTTTTGTTTCCAGCACAATGCGTTGTTCCGAGTCGCTGAGGTTGTGGATTGCCAAAATCGTCTCACCTTCAAAAGTCCGTCGAAACCCTGCGATGCGATTGTTCTCGATATCGATCCATTCAAATTCACCCCGGCCAAAAGCTTGATGCTCTTTTCGGGTGGCGATCATGTGACGCAGGGTGTTCCAGAGCGAGTTGGAGTCGCGGCGTTGGGACTCAACGTTGATCTGGGCGGGGCCATGGAAGTCATCATTGATAATAGGAGCGTACAGAGATTGAATGGAGGCAACGGAGAAGCCGGCATCTGGTTCGGCGTTCCATTGCATCGGCGTGCGGACGCCGTTCCGGTCTGGCAGCCAGATGTTGTCTCCCATGCCGATTTCATCTCCATAATAAAGGATTGGTGATCCGGGGAGGGAAAAGAGCAATGAATGAGCAAGTTCTATTTTCCGCCGGTCATTATCAAGCAGGGGTGCCAGGCGTCGGCGAATACCCAAATTAAGGCGCATACGCGGTTCCGGCGCGTATTTCTCCCACATCCACTGGCGTTCCTCTTCCGTCACCATTTCAAGTGTAAGTTCGTCGTGGTTGCGGAGGAAAGTACACCACTGGCAGTTTTCAGGGATTGGCGGTGTGCGCCTCAGGATTTCAACCATATCCTCCACGCGGCCTTTTTTGAGCGCCATATAGATACGCGGCATGACGGGAAAGTGAAACCCCATGTGGAACTCATCGCCATCACCGAAGTAGGGTCGGACCTCCTCAGGCCATTGGTTCGCCTCGCATAGCAGGATCCGACCCGGGTAATTCATGTCCATGAAGGCGCGCAGCTTTTTAAGATAAATGTGTGTTTCGGGGAGGTTCTCACAGTTCGTATTCTTACGCTCGAACAAATAAGGGACAGCATCGGCGCGGAATCCGTCAGTACCCAGATCGAGCCAGAAAGCGGCGATCTTCAACATCTCCTCCTGCACGCTGGGGTTGTCGAAATTCAGATCCGGCTGGCTGGCATAGAAACGGTGCCAGTAAAATTGACGAGTCTTTTCATCCCAGGTCCAGTTGGATGGTTCCGTATCCAGGAAAATAATACGCGCGTCTTTATATTTCTGGTCTGTATCGCTCCAGACGTAATAATCACGATAGGGAGAGTTGCGGTCTGAGTGCGCTGCTTGGAACCACGGATGCTGATCCGATGTATGATTCAGGACAAGGTCCATAATGACGCGTATGCTGCGCGCATGGGCGGCATCCAGGAGTTCCTTGAAATCATCCAGGTTCCCATAGCTCGAATGCACACCGTAATAATCGGAGATGTCGTAGCCGTCATCCTTGAGAGGGGACGGGTAGATGGGGAGCAGCCAAAGGCAATTGACCCCCAGTTCCTTCAGATAATCCAGTTTTTGCGTCAATCCCTTCAGGTCACCGTGCCCATCGCTGTTGCTATCATAAAAGGCGCGGACATAGACCTCATAAAAGATTGCATCCTTGTACCACAGTGTTTGATCCATGTGCGATGTTGTATCCCGATTTTACCTCGGAACCGCGCGTACCAGCCTCTTGCGGACCAAATAGCTCTGTGAATCAGTTTTTATCAGTTGGTTGACGGATCGCGGCTGGAAATGACCAATCCGACTCCGATCAGCATTCCGCCGGCGAGAAAAAGCGGGGTGATCTCCTCTCCCAGAAAAAGCCATCCCAGGAGAGTTCCAACCACAGGCTGTGCGAAAAAGGTCAGGGATGCCAGATTCGCATCCACATACGCGAATGCGGTATTCCATAGGACCATCGCCAGCGCAGTGGATATGATCCCAATAAAAAGCACGCCTCCGACGACCCCCAGGCTGATCTCTCCAACTCCGATCGTTTTCAACTCCCACGCGCCCGCAGGGATGGAGACCGGCAAACCGCCCAGAAACGCGATCAGGCTAAAGGGAAGCACATCAAGAGCCTGCGTTGCCTTGCGTACCAATACGGAATACAACGCCCA
>DATDRD010000433.1:0-2097 GCA_035291925.1 Anaerolineales bacterium | reverse complement strand
AGATTTTAGAGCAGTTGGCAAGTGGCTATTAGCCATTTGTATCTATAATTGCGAAAATCGCGCTGCAAAAGGCTGGTCTCATTGGCGGGAATCGAATATGCCATGCTTTAAAACGTGCAAGGAGAACGAGATGACCCAATTAGTGTTAGTCATCCCTGAAATCGAAAAACTTGCCCCCGATACTTTATCAACTCTTCGTTCACAGTCTATTTTTCAGGCTTACGCCGCTTTTCAATTTCATTCACAATCTCATCGAGGGATTTTTTGTCCAAAAGGACTCCCCGTTCCTGAGTGTAATTCCCGTAGCCCTGGGTAAATTGTTTAAGAAAGCGAACAGCGTCAACTACGCCTAATTCCTTATAGAGCAGGCTAATTGCCCGTTGATTAATTTCGATCAAAGGTCTTATTTCGGTAATCATTTTTCGATCTCCTGAACCAAATCGACAGGGTTTACAACCTTTACCAGTAAATCTTTAATTTGCTCTGCGTTTCGCAGTAGGCGGTCGTCGCATGTGCAAAAATAATCTGCGTTAACTGATTCTGCCAGAGCCACGTGAAGTGCGTCAAGCGGCTTAATACCAAATGTCATCAAATTCGCTGCTCGCAGTTTTTCCTTTTCAGTGACAACAATGACGTTCTTTGCTTTTGACAAGACAGCCAGTGTGTGTTCTCTGCGTATCACCAGTGAACTTTGTTCACCTTCATAAAGCAGGGCTTCGGATGAAAGTATTTCAGCTTGTCCAGCGTCACAAAGGTTGATAATTCCAAGAACTGCTTCTGACTCGAGCGTAATCCGCACTTGATTCGGGGTGTCGAGAGGTCTCTGAATGGCGCATAAATCAAGGTAGATTTTCACATGGATATTTTAACACTATTTGACCTGTGTTTAATTAAAGGAGTGGCGCAGTCAGGAGACCATGTGCCAGCAGGAAGAGCGAATATGCCTGCACGGACGGCTGTCCCTCGTGTGTAGGGCCGGGGGGCGAGAATGGGGTTGGGGGCAAGCAGGAAGCATTGGAGATATTGAAGGCAATTGTTTATCCCTTATAAAACAATTCCAGCCCATCGATCAACTTATTGAATGTATCCCCAAACTTCCCATCATCCTTCCATGCGGAAAAATCAAGAATGTTGTACTCCCTCACCTGCTCCATGACCCGCTTAGGCCAGGGACTATTCCTCCAGCCGCCCTGCTGTGACATCGTGAATATCGCGCCAGTACCGGATGCCTTTTCATTCAGGTTGTCATCATCAGGAAAGGATGCGAGCCTTCATCCAATCATTTGAATTATGAAAATCAGACACTGCCGTACCCGGGTGTACAAGTTCATCGAAGAGTGGACGATCAGCCTCATTTAGGGTCTTATCCATAATGCCAAGTGCATCCTCCAAATGTGCAAGTGTGCGCGGACCAACGATAGGCGCGGTGACACCTGGCTGATCTTTCGTCCACAGCAAAGAAAATTGCGAAGCTGTGAACCCGCGTTCCTGAGCCATTTTGCTCACTGCCTGACCCACCTCTATGCCGCGCTGGGTAATACGCGCTTTAACCATACTGCTATCCCAAAGATGGGCGCGCGAATCTTCCGGGAAATTGCCTGTTTGGGTATAGCGACCCGCTAATATACCCATCGCCAACGGTGACCAGGGAAGAATCGCCAGACCATATTTTTGGCACAATGGGACAAGTTCATTCTCGATGCGGCGATCCAACAAGTTATAAGGAGGTTGTTCGCTAATATAGCGATTCAACCCGTAATGCTCACTGATGGACAGGGCTTCCATCACCATCCAGGCTGGATGCGTGGAACAACCGATGTAGCGGACTTTCCCAGCACGGATCAGGTCATCGAACGCGCGCAAGGTTTCCTCCTGCGGATGCGTCAATGGCGGACGGTGGAGCTGGTAAAGGTCAATGTGATCCGTCTGCAAGCGTTGAAGCGAATCTTCGCAGGCTTTGATGATGTGGTAGCGGGTCCCGCCAGCCTCGTTGGGTAAATCTCCCACGCGGCTAAAAACCTTCGTGGCCAGCACAATCCGTTCACGCAGGTTGTTCTCTTTCAAAAACTTTCCCGTGATTCTCTCGCTCTCGCCTTT
>DATDRD010000432.1:0-9561 GCA_035291925.1 Anaerolineales bacterium | reverse complement strand
CGGATCGCGCCAATAAAGACAGTTGCTTCCTCCACTCCGGGTAGCTGGCCCAGTTCACGTGCTGCTGTTTGAAGCAATGTGTCTATGTCAAACGCTTGACTGAAACGAGAGGCAAGTTCGCCAATGGTCTGTTCCTGCCTTGCCCGCTGAGTAGCTTCCTCGAGCAGACGGATGTTGTCCACAGCCAGGCCAACCTGACTTGCGACTTCAGCGAGCAACTCTTCATCCGTCTTATTCCACTGGGGCTCACCCTTCCGTGCAATGGATATTTTCCCGATCTTCTGGCCGCGCAGAGTGATCGGAACGGTAACTTCATTGCCACCATCAGCAGATGACTTTTCTGCGCGCAGCCCAAGCGGGGTGTATGTGAAAACGCGTTCCTTCTCCTGAAGTTTTTGGTTCCACGCTGCGCGCGTGCGGAGGGTTGTCAATGCTTCGAGTTGCAGGGACGTCGCCTGAGATTCGTCAAGCAGGCGCGCATTATCAATGGCAACTGCCACCTGATCCGCGACGGTTTCGAGAACGTCTATATCCTCCTGGTTGAATGCCTGCGGCTTGTCAGACTGGATATCCAATATTCCCAGAACTTTATTCCGAACCAGAAGTGGTAACGCAATTTCTGAGCGAGTCATCGGGAGGTCCGGGTTGTTGAAGAAAACCGCGTCGAGCCCAATATCCAGGGCGATGCGGGGTTTTTTCTGTGCCGCGACATGGCCGACAATGCCCTGTGTCCCAACAGACAGCGAGTGTCCCCTCTCGAGCATTCGCCGGCCGCCCTCAGACGAGGCAGCCTGCAAAACCACTTCAGCGCCGGTGTCGTTGATAAGGAAAATACCAGTATGGTAGAACCCGAATTGATCGGTCAGCAGTTTTACGACAGTATTTAGAAGAGATGAGAGATCCCGCACCTCCGCAGTCTGGCGGGCAATATAGGATGCCGCACGGAGGTGGTCGGCTTTTCGTGAAATTTCCGAGGTGCGTTCTGCAACACGTTGTTCCAGAGCATTGATCAGCTCACCAAGATTTGCGGTCATTGTATTTAGATCTGCGGCGAGTTCGGCAAGTTCACGAGTATGCGGGATCTTCGTGATCCTGAACGTCAGTTCCCCTTTGCTTATCCGGCGGGCGGCGTCTCGAATTCCAATAATCGGTCCTGCAAGATAAGTAGCAGAGATAACTCCAGCAATAACGAGCAGGAGAAGGGCACCGAGGAGAATTATGACCAACCTGACAAGATATTTTTGTTCCTGTGCCAGGATGGTACTGGCAGAAATATCCACACCCAGAACGCCGACTCGCCTGCCATCTGAGGTAAAGATCGGAGTGTACCCGGATAAAAAGGTGCCAAACTCGTCGGTATAAAAGTCCGGCTCGATGATCGTTTCAGTCATCGAATCAAAATTTTCAACCAATGTGTCGCTTGGTTTTTCATAGCGATCCCCGTATTCTGATATAAGCGGCTCGTCTGGAGACAGCCGCGCATCTACAACAAAGTAAATCCCCTGCTCATCCTTCCTCATCGTGTAAACAAAGCGCAGTTCGGGATCGGAGCGTTTGATCCTAACATTCTGTTCATGGATCTTTACAAAATGTTCATCACCCGCGGCTTCGACTCTTAATAGCTCGTCGCCGTTTTGTTGTAATCCGGCTAGTGAAGTGATATTCTCGAGGCGATGACGCAGACTGCTTCTCAATTCCTCACGAAAGTTGATATAAAGTACGGAAGAAAGTCCCACGGCAAACAATGCCGCCAGAATAATCAGTACGGCAGCAAGTCTGGCGCGCAGGGATGGGTAGTGAGAAGAATTCGTCTCCATGTTACTTGTTTGATTCATCCATATTCAGTTCAATCGTAGCCTGGGAGGCGCTAAGGCGCCTGCCAAGTTCCTTAACTGCAGTTTGCAGGACACCGTCAATCGTTGCAGAAGACCAGATTTTGGAGTTTATCTCGGCCAGCATACGCTCATACACAGCGATCTGTCGGCTCTCGCTGATCAAGCGCGCATTTTCAAGAGCGATGGCGGCCTGGGTTGCCACGGCATTTGCCAGGCTTTCCTGTTCAGGAGTCCAGTCTTCCGTGCTCTCGAACCTTATTTGCCCTAAAACCTGATCGCGCAGGCTGATGGAAACTTCGATCTTTTTGGATTTCTCATCGGGCTCGTCACCGACCTGGTATTCAAGTTCATCCTCTTTTTGTGCGGTAAAACCACTCCAGCCTTCCAGCAGATATTGCTGTTGAATAGTGCGCATTTCCCGAATGTTGTGTTGCGCTTCCTGAAACAGCCGGGCATTTTCAAGTGCGATGGCGACTTGCCCCGCCATGTTTTGCATGGTTTCGATCACTTGCGGACCAAAATCCGATTCCTTTGTGGATTGAACATTCAATGCGCCCAACACGCGATCTCCAACGATCAGGGGCAGGGCGATCTCGGAGCGGGTATAAGGCAGGATTGGATTCTCATATCTTTGCTTTTCTTCGGAGGCAATTTGGGCGATACGAGCCGTCTTTTCACGGATTGCGGTGCCAACCATGCTTCTGCCAGCAACTTCGAGGCGGTGGCGATTTTGTCTGAGCAGCTTGCCCGCTTCACCGGTCGCTTCTTTTAACTCAGCCCATTTTTCGCTTGGATCCAAAAGATAGATGGCAGCGTAGTAATAACCGAATCGTTCTGGAACCAAGAGGATCACCTTTGCGAGCAATTCGTCCGGATCGAGACTGGAAGATGCAACTCTGCCGACCTCATTTGTCGCAGAAAGTTGTTTTGTGCGTTCCACAACCTGCTGCTCGAGCGTGTTCTGTAATTCATCCAGGCGGGAAACCATGCGGTTGAAGTGCATGGTAACGATCCCCAGCTCATCGGTGGCAATGATCGGCGCGCGCTGGGAGAGGTCACCTTGCTCGATTTTGTCGAATGTTTCAATCAGCTCTCTGATGGGATTTGAAACAGCCCTCGACGCATAATAGGAAAGGATTGCACCCAGTAAAAGAGCCAGCATGCTAAAGAGAATTGATTGAACTTGCAGATTGCTAAAAATTTCAAGTGGGCTGACCTCGGCGTATAGAATCCGGATCGTTTGATGGTAACCAATCGGAGCTATCAGCACGATCGCGATCGCGATCAATGCCAAATTCAGCACCTGGAATCTGCCGATGAGCAGGGCACCCGCGCGACCCTGCAACTGAGTGTCAAAGTCATTTGGAACGAGAACCAGCCTGGCAGGGAGAGTGAAGCGGTCGATCATCAGAACGACGAGGATCACAGATCCAAAAATTGCAGCGAGACCGCCCAGTAAAATGTAGACTGGATTGGGTGAGCTTAGTGAGGTGGGTTGAAAAGGCGATGAGACGGTGTCGCTTTGCAGCAGTGCCATCAAAACCGGAGGCAGAACATTGACAACAAAAATGACGATTACAGCCGCGATCCCATATCGCCAAACCAGGCTGGTGATCTCCCGCCAGGCTGCGAGTTCTTCAGCAGGATTTGGTTTGAGGGAGCCCTTTGCCCATTGATCCAGCCGGTTTTGGGCTGTTCGCGTTATCCACCAGCTTATGCCCAGCATGATCAAATTGCTTAGAATGATCAAAACAGGCAAGGTGATTGTAAAAGCATGAGTCAGTGCCTCGCTGAACTCAGCATTGACCTGAATGGAAAGTATGCCCGGGATCGCCCCGAGCAAGGCAATTACCTGGGCGGCAGCTGTGACGATGAGAATATACCAACCGCCTGTTTTTGACAATAAACGCTCAAGCGCGAACCTTTTACTCATTGAGTGCCTTCTTGTTCCTGCTGGTGTCGCCAAGGTTTGTTCCGAGTTTGATGCGCGCGCTGCTTGCGCCAAGTGCGCGGGTTAGTTCGCTGGCTGTTGTTGCAAGAATTGTTTTCATATCGGTGGTACGGCGGATCTTATCTGAAATCTCGAAAAGAATGCGCTCGCGTTCAGCCTGTGCGCGGATCTGTTCAAGCAACCTGGCGTTTGCAATGATGGCGGCCAAACTGCCACCCAGCGTACCAAGTAATTCCTCGTCATTTTCAGCGTAGGCAGCCAATTGTTCGCTTTCAACGTTGAGAACACCGAGCAATTCACTGCGATAAAGCAGAGGGATGGCCATCTCAGAGCGGGTGTCGGGACTTCCTTCAATATAGCGAATATCCTGCAACACGTCATTGACGTGCAGGGTTCTGCGATGTGCCGCGGCCCAGCCTGTGATGCCACTTCCGATGGGGATGCGCAGAGCAAATACATTTTCTGCATACCCAACTGCAGCCTTGACTTCCAGTATTTTCTTTTCGCGATCCACCAGCAAAATGGAAACACGATCGCCGCCAAGCGTCACCTGCAAACCGCCCACTGCCGATTGCAATGCTTCATCGAGGGTAGTTCCCGAAGCAGCTGTGGTAGTGATATGATGCAGTAATCTATGCTGTGCCAAATGCTCCTGTGTTTCTGCGAACAGTTCGGTGTTAATAACCGCGATTGCCAGTTGATCGGCAAGAATTTGAAGAATGCGGAGGTTATCATTTGAAAATGCGTAAGCCTGCGTGCTTTGTACATCGAGCACACCCACGATGCGATCACCAACTTTCAATGGGATGGCTGCTTCGGCTCTTGTCCTGGGAGTCAAAGGATTTGCGAAGTAGGTGGCATCGCGTGATGTATCGTTGACGATCAGCATCTCCCCTTTGCCTGCCACAACTCCCACAACCGACTTCGACCCAATGCCGAGTTTATGACCCATGCGCTTCATTTGCGCGCCGGCTTCACCTGTCGCTTCGCGGATCACGACGAATTCACCGGGTAGATCCTTCAGAAAAACAGCCGCATGATAAAAATCAAAGCGGGAACGGATCAAATCCACGGCCTTGAGTAACAACTCGTCAAGGTCGAGGGAGCTGCTGATGTCACGTGCGATTTCTGCGGCAGTTTCAAATTGAAGCGCTGTTTGTTGGCTTTCATTCAACAGACGCACAGTGTAGATTGTGCCGGCAATCTGATTCGAGACCGCGGTCACGAAGCGAAGATCATCTTCACTGAAGCTGTTTTCATTCTCCAGGTCCTGGATGATCACCGCGCCAATTGCCACACCTCGCGCCAGTAGAGGAACGCCCATCCAGGACTTTGCCGGTTTGCCTGCGATCTTGGCTCCCATGGCAATCGCTCTTTTCTCTGTATCTTCAACCAGCATGAGCGGTTGAAGTGAGCGGATCAAAATGGAGGTCAGGCCCTCCCCAAGGGGAAATGTATCCAGCGTGGAAAGGGTGCCGGCCTCATAAAGATAAGGGATACTGATTGAATTCGTTTTCTGGTCGTAGAGTGCGATCACAAACCCATGATTGCCAACAACGGAACGGATCTGTTCGTGAATGGATTTATAAAAGGAATTCAGGTCATTTGCTGTGGCTGCGGTGGAAGCAAGCACATTCAATGCCCTTATCTCAACAGCGTCGCGATCGCTGCGGGTGTGTTCGGCGGGGGAGCTGGCGAGCGTGAGTGCATTCGTGGTCAAACGTATGGTGCGCTCGAACGACTCAATTACCTCATCATTAAGCTCCTGGCCGGATCGTGCGCCAATTAAGATGAGGCCGCGCAATTGTCCCTCTTGCAGAACTGGTACATACGCGGCCGCTACACATCCCAATCGCCCGGTGTGTGCGATTAAAGGTGGTGGAAGAGACAGTGTATCTTTTAAGTCCACTCTCACAGTCCCACCCTTAAGGTGCGCTTCCATTTCCAGCAGCGATAGTTCGATCCCACGCGGATTGATCGTCTGCACATCGCGTCCCTGTGGATCTGAAAACTGGACGAGCTGCAGACGATTGCCCTCAGCAATAAAGTATGCTGTTACGAAGAAGGGAGTGCGATTGGATGAGTTGGAGCTCATGTTGGAGGTGGATTCGACTAACTGAATTCCCAGACAGGTTCTCCGCTCAGGATGCGGCGAATCTGGTCAGGGAACTTATCAGGGTCGAGTGGCTTGCCAAGGAAACCATCGAAACCTGAAGTTCTGGCTTTGTTCATCTGATCTGTACTGGCTTCGGCGGTCACAGCAATGATCGGAATCGATTTTAACTTTTCAGAGGCGCGGATTTTTTTAAGTGCGCCGTAGCCGTCTTCGTAGGGGAGGCGGATATCCATCAGGACCAGATCCAGGCGCGGGAGCGTATCCGCATATTCGACCACCTCATATCCTGAGGTCTTCCATTCGCAGTGGATTCCCAAATAGCCCAGCATGCGGGCGATCAACACGAAATTTGCAACATTATCCTCCACTACCAGGACAGTTGCATCCTTGGGGATGGTGGGCCTGCGGATGGGTTGTGTGTCCGTCATATTTTCAGACATTGGGGCTCCTTGCGAGGAATCTCTCGATTTCCTTAACGAGTTGGTCGACATCCAGCGGTTTCTGGATATAGCCGTCGCAGCCGGCCTCCAGCGATTTCTCTCGGTCCCCGCGCATAACGTTTGCTGTTATGGCAAGGATCGGGATTCTTTCGAAACCCGGCATTGACTTGATCTTTGCCGTCAAAGCATAGCCATCCATATCCGGCATATTGATATCCATCAAAATCAAGTTTGGCCGTGTGGTCTTTAATACCACCAGTGCATCTCTGGCGTTCTTTGCTTCGGTGAAGTCATAATCTTCAGCATGCAAAATACGGCGTACAAGTGTGCGATTATCGGCATTGTCTTCGATATATAAGATCGTGCCTTTGGTATCCTGTTGACTCATTGAATAAAGTGAACCTCAAACCTGATTCTACATACGCTTTTGGGGGACAGCATGACAGCTACCTTACAAATTACCAAACAAAAATGTCGAGGGAGTCTCTCCTCGACATCAGAGCGGGTGATGGGACTCGAACCCACGATATCTTGCTTGGGAAGCAAGCGTTCTACCACTGAACTACACCCGCACGTACAGTGGAAATGATTATAGTCAGCCGATAGTGGGATGTCAATATGCCCTGGCAATGCTTGACTCCCGCTTTCTCTCCAGCCGATCACTGATTCCGTTTCAGCAACTTGTCTGCCAGCTCAAACAATGCCTCACCGGCATCACCCTGCGGATCGGCCTCGCGCAGGCTCATGAGCGCGAGGTCCGTCATTTGCTTCGCGGCATCCGTGGCCGTCTCGTAGCCCCCCTCGCTGGCAAGTAAGCGCGCAACCTCCTGCACTTCGTTGTGTCCGATTGGCCCCTGTTTCCAGCGCGCCGCGAATCTGCCGTTGGCGCTTAAGCCTGCCAGCACAGGGAGAGAGTTCTTGCGTTCGATCAAATCGCTTGCCGCAGATTTACCGGTCAGTGCCTCATCACCCCAAATCCCAAGAATGTCATCCTGCACTTGAAATGCAAGACCGAGATAATGCCCGAAGGAGCGATAAGCCTCCTGCCCGGAATCATCAGCTCGGCCCAGAAGCGCGCCTATATGGCAACAAGCAGAGAGCAGCGCAGCGGTCTTACCGGCAACCATCGGCCAGTAATCGTCAACCGTCAGATCGCTCCTTTCCTCATAGGACATATCCAGGAATTGTCCGCGAGTTAGCTCGAGACAGGTGTTATGCAAAATCTCCGCGGCTCGGACGACAATCTCTGCCGGATAGTTTTCTTTCAGGTCAATGATCGCTTGATTTGACATCACAAACAATGCGTCGCCAACGTTGATCGCCATCGGCATGCCCCATTTGACCCACGTCGTCGGCCGCCCGCGTCTTCTATTGGAGTTGTCTTGAATGTCATCATGAACGAGTGAAAAATTGTGCACCAGTTCCACGGCAGCCGCGGCGGGTAAGGCGGATTGCCACGTCTCGTCTTTGCCTGCGGCTCCGCTCGACGCGAGACAACTCAACAACAGCAGCAGCGGACGAATCCGTTTGCCTGCTGCTTCAGGACCAGCGCCTTCGCCGGACCAGCCCATGTGATAGCTGAGCATCTCGTGGAAGGGTTTTGTGCGCGGCGCGTCGAGGCGCGAAACCTGCTTTTGCAGTTCCAGCTCGATGTGAGAAAGAAGCGTACTTCGGCCCTGCTCAGTATGTAATTTTGTATCCATTAAACTTCCTTTGAGTTGAACAGACCCAGATTTCCAAGGTCTGTTTTCAATTGTGCGCTGGATCGATAGTGTATTGTCACAAAACCTATTCTATTCGCCTGATGGATGTTGGGCAACGAGTCGTCGATCAGAAGACATTCCCGGGCCGGCCTGCCGATCCTATCGAGCATGATTTGAAAGATCTCGGGGTCCGGCTTGATATGCCCAACTTCGCCTGAAATCACCATGTCATCGAACAGATCGAAGAAATCATATTTCGCGCGCGCCGAGGGAAATGTCTCCGCTGACCAGTTGCTCAAACCGTACAAGGGATATCCCGCCCCTTTGAGCTGCCTCAAGATCTCCACCGTGCCGGTGATCGACTCTCCAACAGAATCGATCCAGTGATCGTGATAGGCTTGAATGAGATGTGAGTGCTGAGGGAATTGCTGGGAAAGGATCGCAACGCCTTCCGCAAATGGACGCCCCTTATCCTGCTGCAGGTTCCAATCCATGAAATTGACTTCATTCAGGAAATGTTCCATTCCTTCGGGATCGTCGGGAAAGTAGCGTTTGTATACATTTCTTGGATTCCATTCGAGCAGGACGTTTCCAAAGTCGAAGATGATGTCTTTAGTAGGTGATGGCATTGCATTATTTTAACAGAATTTTCCTCTAATCCATTTCTTATCCATTTCCAATAGAATGCTTTATCATTTCAATAGATTCCGCAACTCGTAGTTTTAGAATGCGATGCAGGTCCGAAATTCGAATTAATGTAGTAAGCAAATTGAGGCAATTTTGTTCAACCAGATTGAAAATATAATCGAAAGTGCGCGGGCCTTTATTATCGGTGAACCCATCCTGTTTGTTTTGGTGACAGGATTGATCATTGCCGTTGTATCGGTCGTTGGGGAAACAGTGACGTATTGGGCCGCGCGGCTTGGCGGACGTTCGGTCGTGGACCGATTGTCGCGATGGCTTCGAGTCGATGCCCGTCACCTGGATCGCACGGAAGCATTGTTTTTGCGTTGGGGTGTGGGACTGGTGTTGTTCGGTCGCATCCTACCCGGCGTGCGGACCGTGGTCAGCGTACCTGCTGGGATGACCCGCATGAATTTCGGCTTATTCTTCGGCGCATCGTTTAGCGGTGCGTATTTGTGGAATACGTTGCTCGTCGCGGCGGGTTATTTGTTTGGATTTAAATTGACGTTGTTTGGGATCTCTA
Source organism: Anaerolineales bacterium (assembly GCA_035291925.1). Taxonomy (GTDB): domain Bacteria; phylum Chloroflexota; class Anaerolineae; order Anaerolineales; family Villigracilaceae; genus Defluviilinea. The sequence continues at coordinate 309 of DATDRD010000432.1, read as the reverse complement.
TTTTGTAGAATCTATGGGTGAGGGTGCGTCGCACCACACGGGTGGATAATGCCCATTATGCAGACGAATCTTTTCGGTGAGAGAATCCTGTCGAAATTGGTGCGACGCACTTATTCGCGCACCTTCAATATCCCCAACAATTCCTTGATTGCGGCTTTTTGCGTCTGCTTCTCGAAATCAATATATTGCTTTTTGATGAGACTGATTGGAATCTCGCACTTTTTCAAGTGCAGTGGGATGATCGTTTTCTGCGCTTGATTTGCGTATGTGATTTCATTTCCAACCCATTCAGAATTGATAGCTTCAGGC
>DATDRD010000431.1:0-2307 GCA_035291925.1 Anaerolineales bacterium | reverse complement strand
ACTCACATATTGACTATAGCTCCGGTCCGCTCAAAGGCGTGACCCGCGACATCAAAGCCATGGAGAAACGCTGGACCCAGGTCATCTCCATGGGCGCGGGTTCGTTCCTGATCTGTGACCAGAGCGTTTCGCCGGTGGCGTTGCTGCGTGAGTTGCTGCACTTTTTCGCTGTAGAAAGCTGTGGAAAATGTACGCCATGTCGAGTCGGTACTTGGCGCTCACTGGAAATCTTGAATCGCATGACCGAATGCAAAGGCGTGAAAGGCGACACAGACGAGTTGAAGACTCTCGCGGCGCTCATGCAGGATTCTTCGTTTTGCGGGTTGGGGCAGTCCGTTGCCATCCCGATGAAATCTGTATTGACACATCTCGAGGCGGAATTTGCGAAAGCTGAAGCGTAATTTGAGGCATATTATGACAGTGAACATAACCATCGACGGCCAATGCATCCAGGCAGAATCGGGCAAGACTGTTTTGCAGGTAGCGCGTGAGCATAATGTAAATATCCCAACCCTGTGCTATCACAAGGACCTATCCCCCACCGGCAACTGCCGCATGTGTGTGGTGGAAGTCAAGGGCGGACGTTTCCTGCAAGCCGCGTGCGTGACCCCGGTTTGGGAGGGCATGGAAATCAATACGGTCAGCGAAAAGGTCATGAAAGATCGCAAGTTGACTTTGGAACTCATGCTCGCGAACCATCCCATGGATTGTCTCACCTGCGATGTGGCGGGCGAATGCGAATTGCAGGACCTGGCTTACGATTACAGAGTTGAAGTGCCTGCCTGGGGGGCAAAGGGCACGCGCTACCCGGTAAACAGCGACCCTAATCCATTCATCCGCGTGGACTTGAACAAGTGCATCCTGTGCCGACGTTGTGTGCTGGCCTGTGCAGAAGTCCAAGTCCGCGATGTATGGGGTGTGGCAGGACGCGGGTTTGACGAGAAAATCGTCGCGGGCGCAGATACGACCATGTTGGAGGCGCGTTGCGAGTCGTGCGGTCAGTGCGTTGCGTACTGCCCGACGGGCGCGTTATCCAACAAGATGAATTACGGCATGGCACGCGCTCATCAGGTGAAGAAAGTGACAACGACCTGCTCCTATTGTGGCGTCGGTTGTCAATTCGATTTATTGGTAAAGGATAATAAAGTGATCGGCGTGCAGTCCAACCCGAACGCACCTGTCAACGGGATGGCATTGTGTGTGAAGGGAAGATATGGATACGATTACATCCATCATCCCGACAGGCTGACGAAGCCGCAAGCGAGAAGGTATTTGTTAGAAGGAAAAAAGAAAGACGATATTCGGGAATCGATAGTCGATCATCGAATATCGAATAACAGATTACCGAGTCCCTGGGATTGGGTCGAAACCAATTGGGAAACAGCACTAAGCATAACAGCCAGTAAGTTTCGCGAAACGCGTGATTCCTTCGGGGCAGATACCCTGGGCTTTCTCACTTCGGCAAAGTGTTTGAACGAAGAAAACTATCTCATGAACAAACTGGCGCGGCAGGTCATAGGAACCAACAATATTGACCACTGCGCCCGTCTCTGACACTCCAGCACGGTGGCCGGTCTGGCCGCCTCGTTCGGTTCGGGCGCCATGTCCAACTCAATGGACGATGTCGCTAAAGAAGCACGGGCCTTCTTCATCATCGGTTCGAATACGACAGAGCAGCATCCCGTCTTCGGGACCATGCTCCGCCGCGCGGTAAGATTCCGCGGCGCGAAACTTGTCGTGGCTGATCCGCGCAAGATTGATATCACAGATTTTGCCACGCTTCACCTCCGCCAGAGACCCGGCACAGATATCCCCCTGCTCAACGGCTTGATGTACATCATCCTTGAAAAAGGTTGGGAGGATAAAACCTTCATCGAAGAACGCACGGAAAACTTCGACGAATTCAAAGCCACCGTGATGAATTACCCGCCAGACAAAGTTGCGGAGATCACGGGTGTGCCTGCTGAAAAATTGTACGAAGCCGCGGAGATTCTCGCCACCAACAGCCCAATGGCTGTGATCTGGGCAATGGGCATTACCCAGCACATCGTCGGAGTCCGCAACGTGATGTATCTCGCCAACCTGCAAATGCTGCTCGGCAATATGGGAGTGGCGGGCGGCGGAGTCAATCCGTTGCGCGGGCAGAACAACGTTCAGGGCGCGTGTGACATGGGCGGATTGCCGAATGTCTATCCCGCCTATCAGCCGGTCACAAGCGACGAAACGCGCGAGAAATTTGAAAAGGCCTGGGGCGCGACGGGCAGCACCAGGATTGGTTTGACCGTTACCGAAATGATCCCTGGGATC
>DATDRD010000430.1:0-3874 GCA_035291925.1 Anaerolineales bacterium | reverse complement strand
ATTTGTGCCGCGAGCTTGGATTGGCCTGAGCTTGGCGTACCGATGACAACGATACGTTTGTAGGGGAGGGTGGGCATAACGGAGAAATTCACCACGGAGACGCTGAGACACGGAGATTTAAAAGGTAGTTTTCTCAGTGTCTCCGTGACTCGGTGGTTCGCTCTACTTCTACCTCACATAAATCGGGTTGCTAAAGATCCAGCCGCGTTTGCGGCCAAGATAATTGCGCCAGGCTTCCACGCGGTAGACGCCAGGTTCGGTGGCGATGTGAGTGCAGGCATAGGATTCTTTCCATTTTCCAATTGTTATTCCATCTTTGATCATGCGGATCTCGGCTGGCTTGGGCAGATGTGCCTGCAATGTGACGCCTCCCCTGGCGGGGATCTCTTCGCCCATGATGGCGGTTTGCTCGCGTCCGCGTGCTGTAAAACGGAAACCGCGCGTGGATGCGGGTAGATCATAGCCCACGAAACATTTTCCTGCGGCGAGGGCATCGTAGATCATCTTTTTGTCAGTGAGAACGTCTCCTGTTTACGGCTGCGGAATGAAAACATGTGTGTTTACTGTCCGGAAATGAAATTGATAAGGAAATATGATGCGATGAAGTGGTCCCATGCTCATGTGCATGGCGTGCGCATCCGAGCCGCCAATGGCAACGACGCGTCCTCCGCCAATGAGAAGTTCGTCCCAGCGAGTCAAGGTTTCAAGGATTGGACTGTGCCCGATAAATTGAGGAAAATATGCATAGAACGCCCCATGCAGTTTGGTCGGGACAACGGTCTTGAGCTCACTCAATCCATTCCAGAGTTCGATGCCCGTAAAGCCGTGCACATCCCAGGCTTCCCACGAGATGTCCGTTTCTCCAAAGGCGGGGGCTTCGGGGTCGCGCGGGTGCGCGATAAAAGATAAGCCGCCTGCTTCGGCTACTCCATTGATCAATGCCTGGGGATCATCAGCCAGGGTGGCGAGATCTCGGTTGGCGTTGAACACCAGAAGGTGGTTCTTTTGCGGAACGCGGTCCTGGTCGTGGATTTCCTGTCCAACCAGGAGCAGGACGCGGTTGGGTCCGACGCGGTAGTATCCTTCCAGGCCCTGAACGAGCACATTATGATCGGTCACAATGACAGCATCCAGGCCTGTTTTGATGGCGGCCTGTGCGATATCCTTATGTGTACCGTTCCCATCCGAGTAGCATGTATGCATATGTAAATTGACGACGATCTCGTGCATGAGTCCTCACGTTGACGGTTCTTCTCCCTAGCAGGTATAATGTCTCCGCTTAAAAGGAGATTCTTTGTAAATGATTACCTATCTAAATATCGCGCTGATTATAATCTCGGTTCTGCTCATTCTGAGCGTTATCCTGCAGAGCAAGGGTGCAGGCCTGGGCAATCTGACCGGCGCCGATTCGGGCAGCATCTTCACCGCCCGCCGCGGCGTGGAGCGCACGTTGTTCTGGGTCACCATCATCCTGAGCGTCGTTTTCTTTGCGCTGGTCATAACGCTTCTCCTTATTTCAGGCTAGATATTGTTTCTCTCCAGAAGGGCCGTTCGATCCGCGCGGCTTGATCCCGCGGGGTGGAAAACGTGCCTTTCTTTTTGCCTATGAAACAATTACGCTGGCAAATACTGGTTGTTCTCGTGACATTGGGCATTGTGGCCGTGTTGTTATTCAGCCAGCAATCGCCTGCTACAACCGGCCCGATCCTTCCCCAGCCCGAGCAGGGCGGTGTTTACACGGAAGGCCTGGTCGGTTCGCTTGGCCGTCTCAACCCGCTATTGGATTGGAACAACTCAGCCGACCGCGATGTGAACCGCTTGCTCTTCAGCGGGCTTTTCCGCTTTGACGAACGTGGTATGCCGCGAACTGATCTGGCTGAGTCGTGGGGTGTTACGCCAGACGGCACGATTTACAACATCACCATCCGCTCGAACGCGCTCTGGCACGATGGGACGCCCGTCACCAGTGAGGATGTCATCTTCACCATCGAGATGATGAAGAGCGCCGGTTCGCTTTATCCTCCGGACATCAAAGACCTGTGGGGCAAGATCGAAGTCTCCCGACTGGATGAAAGGACTTTCAAGCTCACCCTGCCTGAGCCGTATGTTCCCTTCATTGACTATCTGACATTTGGCGTGCTGCCAAAACACCTGCTTGAGTCGGTCTCGGCTGGTCAGATGGCAAATGCAGATTTTAATATCAATCCGGTTGGAAGCGGTCCATATAAGTTCGATCATCTGATTGTTGAGAATGGCCGGATCACAGGCGTGGTGTTGACCCTCTCCACCAATTATTATGGTAGCTCTCCGTTCATCGAACAGGTGGTGTTCCGCTATTATCCGTCCTCCGCGGCCGCCTTCGACGCGTACCAGCAGGGCGATGTATTATCTGTGAGCCAGATCACGCCTGAGATGTTGAGTGCCGCATTGGAAGAGCCGAACCTCTCGGTCTATACCAGTCGTTTGCCGCAGATCAGTTTTGTGCTGTTCAATTTGAACAGGCCTGAGGTCGCATTCCTGCAAGATCCCAAAGTCCGGCGCGCCTTGATGCTCGGGTTGAATCGTCCGTATATCATCAATACATTTCTGCAGGGACAGGCCGTCATCACCGATGGGCCGATCCTGCCCGGTTCGTGGGCGTATTACGACGGCATCGAGCATTTTGAGTACAATCCCGATGAGGCCATCAGTCTGCTTAAGGGTGAAGGGTATGTCATCCCTGCAGAAGGCGGCGAAGTACGCGCCAAGGATGGCAATCCTTTGAATTTTACGATGCTGCATCCCGATGATGTGGTGCACACACACATCGCACAGACCATCCGGGATGAATGGGCCGCGATCGGCGTCCGTGTGGATTTGCAGGCAGTGCCATACGACCAGCTTGCCGCCGACTTCCTCGCCTCACGCGACTATCAGGCCGCCCTCATTGACCTGAACCTTTCGCGCACCCCGGACCCGGACCCGTATCCCTTCTGGCACCAGGCCGAAGCGACAGGCGGCCAGAACTACTCGCAATGGAATAACCGCCCCGCAAGTGAATATCTCGAACAGGCGCGTGTCACCGCAGATTACACGTTACGCACGCGTCTCTATCGGAATTTCCAGGTGGTGTTCGCAAAGGAACTGCCTGCTCTTCCCCTGTTTGCTCCCGTGTATTCCTATGGTGTTGATTCACAGGTGCAGGGTGTGCAGGTCCCATCGCTGTATGACCCGAGTGACCGGCTCGCGACCTTCACGAACTGGTATTTACTGACTCGCCGCGTCCTGGAGTCGGAAGAGACTCCCACCCCTGCACCATAATCACAAAAAATCTTTTCAGAAGAGAACTCATGAGCAACCTGCAAAAAGCACTCGAATATGCACATCAGAACCGCGAACGTTTCCTCAGTGAACTGATCGAGATCCTCAAGATTCCGTCAATTTCCACGGATGCAGAATACAATGATGAAGTCCTGCGAGCCGCCGAATGGATGGCGAATCACCTGAGAGGTCTTGGCATTGAAAACGTGGAAGTCATGCCCACGGACGGCGGGCATCCGGTGGTGTACGGCGATACCGTCAAAAAACCTGGTGCGCCGACCGTGCTGGTCTATGGGCATTATGATGTCCAGCCCGCCGATCCGCTTGAATTATGGGAAACCGGACCATTCGAGCCGGAGGTGCGCGGCGACTTGTTGTATGGACGCGGCTCTTCCGATATGAAGGGCCAGGTGCTGGCAAGCTTCGATGCCATTGAATCCGTGATGAATAGTGGTGAGATGCCTGTTAATTTGAAATTCCTTTTGGAGGGTGAGGAGGAGATTGGCTCGAAGAATCTGGAACCCTTCCTCAGAAAACATGCAGAGAAGTTCAAAGCAGACGTTTCGCTCAACCC
>DATDRD010000429.1:0-2334 GCA_035291925.1 Anaerolineales bacterium | reverse complement strand
ATTTTTCGTTGCGCGACCTGCTACGCAACGTTCAAGTTTGGGCGATGGTTTTGCTTGGCACACTGCCGGCACTTGCTTATCTGGTATATGGGATTTTTATCGCCGGTTTTTTCGGCCAGCAATTCAGCGGACGATTCATCCCGGCTTTGTTATCAAGCCCTCTCAATTATCTGCTATGGGAAACAAAAGCCAGCATGGCCGCAGGTGGGATCTTTATCATGCTTGGTTTGCTCAGCTTCTTTTTTGTAGGCGATAGGCGCATGCGTATATTTCTGTATGGCTTGTGGGGCTCATACCTATTCTATGGGCTGTTCTTTGATTACCACGTTCCGACGCATGACTATTATCATTTGCCGTTCATTCCGATCGTAGCCGTGTCGCTGGCACCGCTGGGGGATTGGTTCTGCGCGCGTTTAACGGACACAGTCCCCGAAGGGGGGGCAACTGTCCAGCGTTGGACGCGAAGCGCCGTGTACGTCATCCTGATCTATGGTTTGTTATCGGTCGTGTGGGATGTGCGCAATCAGATGAAGGCCGTGGATTATCGTCCGGATGCCGTGATGTGGGCCGGGATCGGTGAGCAATTCGATGAGAACGCGCGCATTGCTGCCCTGACTCAGGATTACGGCTCCCGCCTGCAATACTGGGGATGGAGGACCGCCGCCGTTTGGCCCTATGCGGGAGATGCAAATTATGTTGATATCCGAGGCGGTGCGGTTTCTTTTGAAAAGCTGTTCGACGGATATTCTTCGAAAAGAGATTTCTTCCTTGTGACTGATTTTGATGAACTTGACCGACAGCCGGAACTCAAGGAGCGTTTGTTCACAGCTTATCCTGTCCTGGTTCAGGGGAACAATTTTCTGATCTTCGATTTGCAGAACCCCATCCAATGAGGGACAACAGGCAGGCATGACGACGCCCGATCTTTCCATCATCATACCAGCGTATAATGAAGAGGCTTTGATCGCAGGCACTTTGGACGGTTTGCGAAGTTACCTGTCAGCGCGCCCGGAACAATACGAGATCATTGTCGTGGACGACGGCAGCCAGGATAGGACCGTTGCCTCCATTCAGGCCTGGAAAAAACGAAGCGGTGCGGACCTGCACCTGTTGATCAACCAGAAGAACATGGGTAAAGGATTCTCCATCCGCCGCGGCGTTCTGGAGAGTCGCGGACGTTATGTGATCTTTATAGATGCCGACCTGCCTTATGAACTGTATGCCATCGATAACTTTCTGAAAGCCCTGCGAAGCGGCTGCGATCTTGCCATTGGCTCGCGCGTCCTGCCAGGTTCGGATGTAAAGGGTGTGCCGGCCCTGCGCTATGCAGCAGGTCAGGTTTTCTCCTGGATGGTTCAGGCAGTTCTATTTAAGGGCCTGCCTGATACACAGTGCGGCTTCAAGGGTTTTACCTCCGTTGCGGCGAAGGACATTTTTCGCCGGTTGACCATCGGCGGTTTCGGCTTTGACGTGGAAATGCTCTTCGTGGCGCGCAAACTAAAGTTTGCCATTCAGCCTGTCGCAGTGCACATGATAGAACATCGTCATCGCAGTCGCGTCCGTCTGCTGATCGACTCGCTTAAGATGTTTTCGAACCTGTTCATGGTCCGCTGGATGGACTGGCAGGGAAAATACGACTAGGAGCCTATCTTTGTCTTTTGATTATCATGCCGTCGCAGGTGACTACCAGTATCGCGCCCTGCATTCCGGGCATCCGATGCAGCGTTTCTGGCACGGCGGCAAGCTCACCATGATCGATCAACTGATCCGCCCTCATTTGAAGGCCGGCTCACGCCTGCTCGAAATCGGCTGTGGAGCAGGCAACTTGCTGCTGCAGGCCAGCGTCCGCGGCAGCTATCCGGTGGCGCTCGACCTGGCGATGCGGTCGCTGACTTTTGTCCGCTCGCGTTTGCAGGAGGCCACGTCTGGCCAGGAGGCGCCGAATGGCTTTGCCTGTACTCAGGCTATTAGCGAACTATTGCCGTTAGCCGATGAAAGTTTTGATTGCGTCCTGCTCTCTGAAGTGATCGAGCATCTGGAGGCGCCGCAAGTTTCCATCCGCGAAGCATCCCGCATTCTTCGTCCGGGTGGGCGATCCCTGGTGACTACGCCCAATTACCACAGCCTATGGCCAATGATGGAATGGACGGTGGATTTGCTGAACATGGCGCCCAAGATGGCCGGTGAACAGCATATCAGTCGCTTTCACCCTGCTTCGTTACGGCGACTCCTGGTCGATTCGGGCCTGGGCATCGAGTATTTTGGTTCCATCTACAGTCTCAGCCCATTCCTGTCGCTTGTTTCTCCAAAATGGGCCGGCCGCCAGTTGGCGCG
>DATDRD010000428.1:0-1738 GCA_035291925.1 Anaerolineales bacterium | reverse complement strand
TTGCCTGCATTTTGTTCTGGAGAGCAGGTTGCCATTTTTCAGTTTGGATGGTTTCAATGATCTCTGCTTCCGTCGCGCCACGTCCAACGGTTCGTTTGCGCGCATGATTAGAAAGACGGATCGGTTTCATTGCTTCAGCTGGTTAAATTATAGCACTCGTTATGGTACAAAGCTCAATAGCACTTTCAATGCTTTGAGATTCCTGTCAAAATCCGTGTTTTTGTGAGTGCTCAGCTCCATGTCCACGGCCGCGCCCACGGCGTTCTCCACTGCCCAATCTGCCAGTGTGCCTGTATATTCGCATCCCGTATCGATGGGCGGATAAGGATACCTTGTTTCTTTGGAAAGAGCCTTCGCCAATCGTTTGGATGCTTCTTCCCACGGCGCGCCGCCGGGGAAAACACCCAGCGCGGCGCTATGGTAACTGATCAATGCAACGATCTTGTGAGAGGTGATAAAACCCATCACCGTACGTGTCTCAGGCTCGGAACCGCCATATAAGCCACCCGTGGTGGGACCCAGGATCCAGCAGCCATCACGATCCCAGTCCGCGGTCCAGTTTTCGCTGGGGAAGTTGCGGTTCAGGTCCACGCCGTTGTTGTTGACGCGCCCATCCACGTCATTCGAGCGGGCTTCACCATCGGGGTTCATGTTGCGGATGATATACAGTCTCGTACCGTCTGGAATCACTTCCGGGTTCTCATTGATATAAGTGATCAAATCATTCGCCAGCGCAATCGTATTGCCTTCATAGCCGCCGTGAATGCCTGCCACGATGAGATATTCCCTTTCTCCTTCTCCAAAGGCATAGGCCTCAATCGGGCGGCCTGCAAGCGAGTAACCAATAATGGTCTGATGCGTTCCTCCGTTTGCCAGGACAAAAGCTGTTGGGGTTTCAAAGACTGGCGGTGTATAAAAGGGATTGGGAGTCAGCGTGGGGAGAAAATACCTTGTTGGGGGAGGTTTTTGTGTTGAGCCGGAACCGGGCGTTTCGATCAGTCCATCCGCCGCGAGTGCGCGTTGGTTTGTCAGATAAAATACCGCAGCAATCAACAGACTGATAATAACGAGTCCGTTAAGCCCCCAGATCAAGTAAATCCAGGTATGGGTTTGTCTGCGGCGCGCCACGCTAGTCGCTCTCCATGGCTCTACGTCTAAGCCAATCCAGCGCGAGATTGACGGACCAGAAGGGCAGACTGCGCGGAGGTCCGCCGTAGGTGATGCGATGGGTCTTTTCAGCCTGTGGTGTGATCAATGCCATCTCTGCGGCGCGCTCTTCGAGATATACGGCAACGCCCAACGCGGCATCGGCGCTGGATTCAGCGCGGGCGGCGCGTAATGCATCCATGAGGGAGGCAGCTTTGAGGTTGGGGATTGAGGCGGTGTGAGGGATTTTTCGCGCCAGCAGTCCATCGAGCCCCGATTCAATTGCAGTCAGAGTCCAGCCGCGTTTTGCCACCGCGTTAAGGACCACATCCTCCAATCTATCTTCATCTGCTCCGAAAACCACATCGCCGAGTCGTTCACGGATTTGATTTTCGATATCAGCGATCATCCTATCTGCTTCAGCTTCGTCCCGTGCTTTCGCCGCGATGCGGATGTCTACAACGCCTGTGTGCGCGGCAAGACCCACCGTGGGATTGCTCAGTGTTTCCAGGTCAGCGATCTTTTCGTCAATCATGCCTTCACCCAGGCCCGCGCAGTGCAGGATGCGGATCTTGATGATCTCATTCAAATT
>DATDRD010000427.1:0-3817 GCA_035291925.1 Anaerolineales bacterium | reverse complement strand
ACAGCCGTCATCTTAATCGGCAGTTTTGGCCTGGGGGTATTATTTCAACATAACTACTCCAAAACCTGGAAAAGAAAAGGAGTTCAAAGCATTACGGCAATCCTTCTAATCCTTCAGGCGTCGGGAATGTTTTATATCCTCATCAGAGACGACTTCTCGATCAAGGAAATGCCGCTCCACACGAACTGGGCTACTCATGAACAATATAGGGAGATTGGCGAATGGCTCAAAGAACATGACGATGGAAGCACGATCCTGGTAAATGGTGAGGTAGGAACTCTGGGATATTATTGCGATTGTTACCTGTCCAGTTTTTTCAGCGACAGAAGGTGGCTTGGACAATACGCCCGCCAACAGATTGCCGGCAGCGGAATTCAACCATTGCTGTATAAAGTGAATTTTCTCTTTCTGGATAAAGAGGCGCAATTTCCTCAACCTGTCTACTTGTTAACGGAAACGCCAAATGGAGAAAGCACCTCCACAACAAGCGTCATGGAATGGCAAACTTCAACCAAATGGGTACCTAATAGTTTGATCGAGTTGACCCATTATGCAGAATGAGGAGACGCATTGAGCGTGATGTGCATTTGGCCGTTGCGGTTCGATAACCAGTTCGCGAGAAACAGTATTTCCAGATAAAATCAGCCTGAGGAATTCATCTTGACTACACAGCGTTTCAAGACTGTCATTGGCAAATCAGGAACCAGAACCTTTAGCGCGCTCCCGTTCAACCCCAATAACGTCTGGGGTATCAAAGTGCGCCAAACGGCCTGAAACGCGTGCCGCACGTATAACCGAGATGGTTAAATTGCTCAAAGCCGGCAAGAAGCAAAAATGATATGGATTATGCTACGCAGCAGGTCCGTGTGTTGAGGGCGGTGCATCGAAAGTTGTGTGGGGAAATGATGAGCAGTAATTGGTAAAACCTGGCCTCCCGTCGAATGATTTGGCGGGAGGTCTTAATTTTGTCGGATGGATTCGTGCTATACTACCTTAGATCTTCCAATCAACAATGATGGGTGAAATCGTTTTATTTCGGGCAGTATAAAGACCTGTCCTTCAGTCATTCTTCTAACAAACCTGGGTGAAAGGAGTTAATAATGGCAACCAAGTCACTTCCAGCCAAGCGTAAATTGGAGACCGATGTCATCCTGGTCGTAAAAGGCGCTGGGGAACAGCTAGAGGACGATCACCTGAACCTGTTCATTCGCGGATTTTGGCCCGCCGTCAAATCCCTAGATAAAAATGCCACGATGGATCAGGTCACGGATGAATTAGTGGGATACAGACCTCCCCCCCATAATCAAGACAACGATTCACATAAGCACCTCACCGAAATCCATGCTACCTACGGGAAAGCGAAGCGGCGCATTTTGGTGAAGGAGTCGTATTGGGAACCTGAAGTACTCCCATCCAGCGCGCTGAGCAATCTCTCAAAAGAATGGCGCATGTCTTCCTTCGTGTTTGCCAATATGTTCCGGGACATCATTTTCACCCGGAATCCAAAATACTTGAAAGAATGGCGACTCAGCGGAAGTAATTATGAGTTCCGACCTGGATTGGCTCCCGGAACACGGCGCCGCGATTATGTGGGTAATTACATCTCCTACTTGATCCTCTTCTTACTGGTATTCCTGCCTTTTGCACCGACTATCGCTTCACTGCCCTTTTTGCCGACACTCACTTCAGTCTCCTGGTTAAACGGAATCCTGCTCCTTTCCGCTGTGGCTGCCGTTTGGGCTGTCGCGCCTGCCGTCGAAATCTCCAGGATGATGTACATCCGATACAAGGAAAGCGTCCTGGAGAATTTACCTGGATTACCAGGCTGGATTCTTCTCGCATTGATTATTATGCTTTTCATGGATCCTCTGGGATATATCCGCTTTGTACTGGTGTTGCTGGCCTTACAAATCGCCCTGATCTTCTCGCGCCGCATCTTATGGAAGTACCGAAAATACGCAAACAGCGACATGGACATTGCAGCGTATTATTCTTACGTAGAACAGGCAATGGACGGGAATAAAAAGCGTATCGGAAAAGTGGATGAGTCGTGGTGGATACGGTTTCCTTTGTCGCCATGGTTATATCGTTATTTCATATTCCTAACGTTGCCAATCGCGTTCGTTGGAACGATCCTGGTCAAGTTTCTGAAGTGGACGCGTGTCCTTGGCGGGATCGGCGAGGCGCTCGATAATTTCCTGCATACCGCATTGGTCGGATACATGGATGACGTGGTGAACTATGCAATGGACCCGGCACAATCCCACAGGGTGAGGAGCGTCATCAAGGATGATATTATCTACTTCCACGACCGCCCGGAGGTAAAGCGCATCCATGTCATCGCACACTCGCAGGGCACGCCGATCACCTATGAGACGCTGTTCCACTTCCTGGAGGAGAAGTATCAGGAAAAAATTTATACCTACGTGACCATCGGAAGTGTGTTAAGTTATTACCATCAGGCGCGGGGCATATTGGATGAGCTCTATTACGAACGTTTTCCCGTGTCCTCCGCGAAAAACCAAAATTTTCACCCTGATTTCAAGTGGATGAACTTCTGGAACTTCACCGACCCGATCACCGAGTTCTACGGGCTGGATGAATACACCTGGTTCAGGGAGGCGCCGCCAATTGACAAAGCCTTTGTCCGGGGCCGTACAAGTCCTACAAATATTCGATCCCACTCTTCCCTATTGAAAAATCACGGCGAATATTGGAGCAACATTGGACAGATCAATTTGCCCTTTGCAAAACGAGTGCTGGGCGAACTAAGACCGAAGGAGTGGAATCCCGAGCCAACTAGCCCAACGAGTCAGCACCACATCGCCGTATTCGGGCTGTGGGTGTTGATCTTGGCCGGCGGAGCCCTAGGGGGCTACTGGCTGGCAAAAAGCGGACTCCTGGATTTCCTCTTCGACTATATTGCAAAAATCACGGAAAGCGGGCAGGGCATCTTCAATACTTACAATGAGGTTTTCCTCCCCAAGGAAGGCAATGAACCTAGCCTGCTTGAAAAAATAGCTGCCCTCGCCGCCAGCAAACCCGTGAATAATTTGGGGCAGCAAATTTCGATTGGTTCGCTTGCAATTCTTGCGGTCTGGGTTGTGCTTGATTGGCTAGGCCAGTTCAGGCGAGCATTCACCATTGGGCGCAAATGAAATGATCCAACGGTGATCAGACGAAAGTCAGTAAAGAAACCGGCTTGAAGCCAGCCGAATCAAAACCGCTGGTGAGATCGTCGTATCACGCGGTGGAGCAGGTCCGCGCGCTAAGCTTGGTGCGTCAAAAATTGCAGGAAGCTCCCGGGCATGAAAGACAATCATGATGTCATACAACAATTGATACAGTGGGCAGAGCAGCGGGACTCAGTCCGCGCGATGCTCTTGACCAGCACGCGCGCCATTCCGAATGCCATCACGGACGTCTTCTCCGACTATGACGTCGTGCTCGTTGTTGAGGATATCCATCCATTCTTCGAGGATCGAAGCTGGCTGGAGGATTTCGGCGAGGTGCTTGTGGTCTATTGGGATCCCATCCATCCCGCACCAGGTTATGAGATCGAGCAGGTGGCCAATGTCACGCAGTATGATGATGGACTCAAGATCGATTTCAGCCTGTGGCCGGTCGAATTAATGCGGAAGATCCTCCAAGCGCCAACGCTTCCAGCCGAACTGGATGCCGGTTACCGAGTCCTCATCGACAAAGACGCCCTCACCGAGGGGATGCAGCCACCGACCTACACCGCTTATATTCCAACTCCTCCGAGTGAGCAGGCCTATCAAAAAGTGATCGAAGACTTCTTCAGTGATGCGCCCTA
>DATDRD010000426.1:0-2065 GCA_035291925.1 Anaerolineales bacterium | reverse complement strand
CGCGCCAGGGCATAGGCCGTCATCTCGCGCTCGTAGAAACGGCACAACGGCTTGACCTTGCGCGCCAGTCCAGCCGACTCGGAAAGGACCGGCCCCTGCCGGAGTAGATATTCACTTGACCATGAGAGTGTATTTCCAAATAGTACGGCGGCCTCGTCATCCAGGTTATGGCCCGTCGCAAGCACATCATACCCAAGGTCCCGCGCGATGCGGTTCATCTCATGGCGTTTCGCCAATCCGCAGACGGCGCATGGTTTGCCATGTCCGCGATGGCTCAGCTCCGAAAGCACGGGGATGGGTTGCCCATATTCATTTTCAATATCCACGATATGAAGCTTCAGGTTGTGCTCGTCTGCAAATTCTTCAGTAAGCCGCTGTGATTCATGCGAATAATTGATCCCACCCCCTGTTGGGGATCTTCGACCGTCAATGCCTAAACCAAGATAAAGTCCATCTGCCTGATAGCCGAGCCGCACAAGGATATCCCACAGCGAGAGCGAGTCCTTGCCGCCCGACACTGCAACAAGGATTTTCTCCTCGTGAGTGAACATGCCATATTTTTTGATGAAGCGCTCAGTCTGCTCAGGCACCCACTCGAGATAATGCTCTTTGCATAACGCCAGTTTGTGCTGGCGCATATGGACAGAAGCTTTCTCACCACATTTACGACATTTCATAATTAATCCTATGTCATTGCGAGCCGCGTAGCGGCGAAGCAATCCCCCACTCATGAGGAGACACTTGCACCCCGTTCGGGCCGGGAGCCCGCCGGGGCGATACGGCCTGGCGCAAGTGCAGGTGTTGCTTCGCTCCCCGCGAAGCGTGTCGCTCGCAATGACATGAACCACCTGAAATCACCGCAATTAGCTTGATCACATCACCGTCTTTCAAAATCTCGTCTTCCAGGATCATCTCACTTTCGCGTGTCGCGATCACCGACTCAGGCAGGATACTGTTCTTCTGCAGCGCGGAAAGCAGGGTCATGCCCAGTTTCACTTCATATTCCTTATCACGCAGGATCAATTTCACTGGCATTTTTTCGATTCTATCATAGCCGTTCCTGGGTAAATTCCGGGTTTTCTTCCCATTTCGCCTTCGCAATTCGTTTCTTTATCCTTGACACTCTCATCTGCTTGCCTTAGCATATCCCCATGCGCATCGGCATGATGACTGACACTTACAAGCCTTATGTGAGCGGCATTACGAATTATATTGACCTGAACAAACGTGCCCTCGAAAATGCAGGGCACGAGGTCTATGTATTCACCTTCGGTGATATCGAGTACCAGGATGACGAACCGCGCGTCTTTCGAAGCCCGGGCCTGGCTCTCGCGGATACCGGCTTTTATCTCTCCCTGCGCTACAAGACCAAACACAAGAAACTCCTCCAAACCATGGATGTGGTTCACGTCCACCATCCATTCCTGAGCGGGCGACTTGCACTCAACTACTGCCGCCGGATTCAAATTCCCATCGTCTTCACGAATCACACACGCTATGATCTGTACGCGCAGGCGCGACTCCCCCTCATGCCGGAAGAAGTCAGTCATGGTCTCTTACAGGCTTACATGCCTGATTTCTGCGACGCAGTTGACCTGGTCATTTCGCCTTCGCGCGGCATGGAAAAAGTCCTGCGCCAGTACGGCGTGGAAAGCCATATCGAAGTCGTGCCCAACGGTGTGGACTTGAAGCGCTTTCATACCGCGCAGCCACTCTCACGCGCTGAGTTTGGTTTTAAAGAGGAAGACATTCTGCTGATCTATGCGGGCCGCATCGCGCCTGAAAAGAATCTTGAGTTCCTGCTCAAATCGTTTGCGGGCGTTGCGCAAGTCATTCCGAATATCCATTTGCTCATCATCGGCGGCGGACAAAAAGAACACGTGGAGGAAATAAAGCCGCTTCCAAATGAATTCGGGATTCAAGACCGCGTTCGTTTTTTTGGTATGATCCCGTACGACCGTCTGCCGTCCTATCTCGCGATGTGCGACGCGTTCGTTACCGCATCGGTCACGGAAGTCCATCCGCTTTCGGTCATCGAAGGCATGGCAACGGGACTCCCCGTCCT
>DATDRD010000425.1:0-4221 GCA_035291925.1 Anaerolineales bacterium | reverse complement strand
ATGTTACCACTTTATCTCTTCGCCATGTTTCCTGATAGCGCATGCCAAACCAGGCAGGCGGAGCCGATGGCAGGCGACTCAACGCGGGATGGGACAATATCCATGTGGCCATGACTATTGGGGATGGTCCGCCGGATTATTTCCTCACGAATGCCTGGCACGATGAAATCGAATCCTGCCAGCCCCAGACCGCCGCCAATCACAAAGCGCGAGGGATTCAAAATAGCCGCGCAAGCCGACATGACTATACCCAGCGCGCGTCCCACCTCAGTCAAAGCTTCCAATGCGAGGGCATCGCCTTCACAAGCGGCCGCCAACACATCAGCCGGTATTAATTCAACCTTATCTGAAAGAATGCTCCTCGCTGATCGGTCGGCCAGGATTTGCCGTATGACGCGCACCAGTCCTGGCCCGGAAGCAACCAATTCTGCACATCCATGTCCGCCACAGACACACAACGGCCCATCCGGGTTGATGGATAAGTGCCCCAAATCGGCCGCATACCAGTCACCGCCAGTGATGAGATGACCGTTGCTGATAATTCCTGCTCCCAATCCGGAGCCAACGCCAATATAGACAAAATCAGTGCAACCCTGACCCGCCCCAAAATAATACTCACCCAGTGCATTCAGATTCGTATCTTTCTGGATCCAGACCGGCAGGCTTTCACCAATACGGCTGGATATCTCTTCTGTAAGTTGCACTTCTGCCCATCCGAGATTGACCGCGTCATATACCACGCCGCGGCTTGAATCCACTTTACCGGGCGAACCGATGCCGACACCGACCACGGCTCCCGGCTTTTGCCGCGCGAGATCCAGGATCTGGTGTGCCACTCTATCAAAAACCGCCTGCGTACCCTCAGAGGCAAGCGTGAGCATCTGTGATGAGTCAACAAGTTTCCCTTTCTGTGAGAGAAGGACAGATGCGGTTTTCGTCGCGCCTATATCAATGCCAATGGCAAATTTCTCATCAGAAGATGACATATGTTCCTATAAATGGATGTTGCGTGGGCGCCACTTCTCCAAAAGAGCCTGGTTGTGTTCCACCGCGCCCGCCACGTTTAAACTGACGAATATGGGAGGTGTAACTCCCGACTCTAATAACAAGCGAGCAGTTTCGGAAACCAGACAGTTCCAGAGCAGTGCACATATTACAGTTGAGGAGGGAGCTACACGCCATGGAAATCCTTCTATTTCAAGCAGCGCGTCCCCGGGAACACCGCCGTTGTCCAGGGCCAGATCCACACTTTGATCAAGGCGCAATCCCAGTTCCGAAAGCGGAGCCTGTCGGGCATACGCAAACGAGGATACGCCTACAACAAACATTTCTCTGTCACGCCCGCGCAGCGCCATTTCAACCGGCAGGCGATTGACTCCGCTGTTCGAAAATACAAATAACATCTCTCCCGGTTCCGGAGCATATCGATCCAGGATCAGATCAGCCAAACCCGGCGTACGTTCGAGGCGTGAGCCCAATGCTGGCAAGTGATGCAGCATCAAATGCTCGGTCAGGATCGGCACGACATTTGCCAGTCCACCAGCGCGATAGAACCCTTCTTCGGCCAGCAAATGCGAATGGCCTGTACCAAAGAGAAGGATGCGTCGTTCGCTCCGTGTTGCTTCGGCCATCTTCTCTGCAATCTCCGTCAAAATGGCGCGTTGACTTTCCACAACGCGCGTCTGGAGTTCTGTCACAGCGTGTAGATATTGGTCAAGAGCAGTAAATGAGAAGGCCATATGTATTGTATTCGCCATCCAAATTTTTGCTGGTAAGCCCGGCCCGAGATCTATGATCATCGCCCCCAGATTCAACAGAAACCTGATCACCCGGTCGCCACACACCGGAGCGGATCTGCACTTCCGTGTGCAGTTTAAGTTGATGATAAAGGGGAATAAGCATTTTGGTGTCGAGCATCATAGGGTGTTCCGGCTATGTTGTAGCCGTGATGGCAAATTCATTTTACAGAAGAACCATGCAAAAATCAATGGTGAATTGAACCACTTAAACAAATGGGTAAACTTTTTGACGACGTCCCTTTATAATCACTTTATGAAACCTATCAAAGAACATTTTCTTCTCGATCCTAACGTGGTATTCCTCAATCATGGATCATTCGGGGCGACACCCAAGCCCGTGTTCCGCGAGTATCAACGGTGGCAGCTTGAGCTGGAAAGGCAGCCTGTCGAGTTTTTAGGCCGTCGCATCACAGGGTTGATGGCGGAATCGCGCGCGGCTCTCGGGAAGTATGTAGGCACGCATGCCGACAATCTTGTCTACACACAAAATGTGACGATCTCGCTCAATATCATTGCTCATTCGCTTGAACTCGATCCGAATGATGAAGTCCTTGCAACAGATCATGAGTATGGGGCGATGGATAGAATGTGGCGCTTTCTTTCCAAAGAACGCGGTTTTCGGTATATCAATCAACAAATCAAGACTCCGCTCACCACAGAAGAAAATTTTATCGATTGCCTCTGGCGGGGCGTCACTTCCCGCACGCGGGTTATCTTCATCAGTCATATCACATCTCCAACTGCGATGATCTTTCCGATCAAGGAAATCGTCCGTCGTGCGCATGAAGCAGGCATTATCACAATCATCGATGGCGCGCATGCGCCCGGCCAGATCCCTCTCCACCTTGATTCTCTTGGCGCCGATTTTTATTGCGGCAATCTGCACAAGTGGCTGTGCGCGCCGAAAGGCGCGGGATTTTTATATGCTCGTCCTGAGCGGCAGCATTTGCTCAAACCACTGGTCATATCCTGGGGATATGAATCCGAAACACCGGGTAATTCCCAATTCATTGACCACAACGAGTGGTGGGGCACGCGTGACATGGCCGCGTTCTTATCTGTGCCGGCCGCCATAGAATTTCAGGAAAAACATGATTGGGATAAAGTGCAAAATACCTGTCATGAACTCGCGCGGGATGCTCAAAGCCGGATTTGCGAATTAACCGAATTAGCCCCGCTTCATTCTGGGGCCGACAGCTTGTTTCGTCAAATGATCGCCGCGCCCCTTCCGAGAGATACGGATATCAACGTGTTGAAAGCACGGCTTTATGACGAATATAATATCGAAGTTCCCTTGATAGATTGGAATGGGAACAAATTGATCCGTGTATCCGTCCAGGGATATAACACCAGGCGCGACATTGATGAGTTGTGCCGCGCTCTGTCTTTATTGATAGGATGAAAGGAACCAAAATGAAACTGTCTGTGCAGAAAACCGGCTTATTGTTGACGGTCTTCCTAATTTCTGCCTGTCTTCCGCTGTCTACCCCAACGCAAACGGCGGCTCCAGAACCGCAGCCGACATCCGCTCAAAATTATCACCCTCTCGAAACCCGCGTCGGAATGGAAGAGATCGATAAGGTGATAAATGCAGTTGCGGGTGGCGACCTTCAACTGCTGCGTTCTCTGGTCAAGTTCACAACTGCGGAATGTACCGTGCTTGACGGGCTGGGCGGTCCGCCAAAATGCCGCGAGGGAGAAGCGCAGGGAACTCCCATGGAAGTCCTGCCATTTATGGGCGGAGAAGGCAGTTTTATCCGTAATGACGAAATCGGAAATTGGCAGGGAATCGAAGTATCCGGCTTATACGCGATCTATCGAGTTTCTGCAGATGTCAGATCTGAAGAATACTATCCGGCCGGTGAGGTTGCGATCATCTTTGTTGCCCCCGAGAATAGACTTGCCGTATCCCTCCGCCTTAGCGAGGGTGGAATTGTAAGGGTCGATCATATTTTCGATACGTCGCCGCAATCCCTGGAGGACATTCTCCAGCGGGAAGCCTCAGAAGTGCTCCTCGCACCACCGATTTCGCGTTGATAAATCAGAGGTTGTTCCGCTGAAAATTGCTACCGATTCAAATGATCGTTTCACAGTTTCTGGGAAGGCCGAATATTCACCGTAACATCAAATCCAGGCCCATAACATCCAAAAACCGATCATCATCAGCCCAATTAAAAACCTCACTCCGAATGCCCAGCCCCAGCCGACCATGTATGTCTTGGTCGAGTCAATGGCAGCGTCACGGTCCTTCAATCGTCTGCTTTCTACCAGAAATAATCCGACCGGTGCCGCGACAAGACCGATCAGAGGGGTAAAGAAGATGCTCGCAATGATGCTTGCCGTGAAGGCAAACAGGATGGAACTCCATGGGATGTATTTATCGCGCATTTTGCGCGCGATGATCAGGTTATCCGCGATATTC
>DATDRD010000424.1:0-7118 GCA_035291925.1 Anaerolineales bacterium | reverse complement strand
CTTTCCTGCCAGCGGGCGGTAGTTTTTGCCGGGCACGCGCTGGCTGAAAAGCCCCTTTTCCACCATATTATCGAAACGCTGCTCGCCGTCCCTGAGATCGATGGGATCGCGGTGGATACCGACTCCGAGCCGGTGATGGATGGTCTAAGCCGGCACTTCCCGCAAGTGAAAATCATCAGCCGCCCCGAAAATTTGCGGTCGGATGCTGTGCCGATGAACGATATTCTGATCTACGATACGGATCAGGTGCAGGCGGGGTTCTATTTGCAGACGCACAGCACGAATCCACTGCTCAAGCCTGAAACTGTCTCGCGTGCGATCAAAAGCTTCCTGGCTGATTATCCCGCCCGGGACTCACTCTTCTCGGTGACCCGTTTACAGACTCGACTCTACGACCAGAATGGACGCGCCATTAATCATGACCCTGAGGTCCTCATCCAGACCCAGGATCTGCCCCCCGTTTATGAAGAGAACTCATGCCTTTATATCTTTACCCGTGAAAACCTCCTCAAGCGACATCACCGCATTGGCGAAAAGCCGATGATGTTTGAAATTGATGCAGATGAAGCCTGGGATATCGATGCAGAGCTGGATTTTGAGATTTGTAATTTTCTCCTATCAAAGTTAGAGAATAAATCTTGAAAAAGAAGTTTCAGTCGTTTCCGTGGTATTCGATTCTATTTGCCGTTTATCCTGTCCTGGCTTCATTGGGTCATAACATAGGTCAGGTGGAGTATGGCGCTGCTTATCGGGCGCTCCTCGCGAGCGTTTTGATCTCTGTCTCCTCTGTTCTTATCTTACATTTGCTGCTTCATGACTGGGGGAAAGCCGGTATTCTGACTGTCTTATGGTTCGTGGCTTTTTTCGTATACGGAAATGTTTTTGAGCTCGTAAACGGGCTGGAGGTCACTGGAGTGATCACCAGACGGCATACTTACTTTATGGTCGTCTGGTTGGCCTTGTTCCTGGGGCTCGCCTGGCTGACCCTGAAGGGTTCATGGCAAACCGCGTTGTTCCCCTTTTTGAACACAATGAGTGTAGTGCTTGTTGTTTTCCCTTTATATCAGTTGGTCACATATCAATATGGCATCTCGAAGAGAACTCAGATAATTCCTCCCGAGATTTCTGTTCCCGTTCAGTCAACTGAAACCTCTCCTGACATTTATTTCATTATTCTGGATATGTACGGGCGGAATGATGTGCTTGCCAAGGAATTCGGCTATGACGACGGGTTCTTTCTCCAGCAATTGAAAGACATGGGCTTTTATGTGGCATCCTGCAGCCAGAGCAATTATCATAGCACCGCATATTCACTTTCCGCGACCTTGAACGCAAACTATCTGAATGCTCTCAGTGCTCGATTTACCCCGGAAAACAAAGACATCACTCTCATGTGGCATCTGATTCAAAACAGTGCTGTCGAAACCGTGCTGAGGCAGCACGATTACAAGATTGTTGCGTTTGAAACAGGTTACGAATGGACCGAATGGGAAGATGCAGATTATTTTTACTCCCTGCGGTCCACCAAGATCAATAGTTTCGAGGAATTGCTGTTGAGGAATTCATTCCCGGCTGTTTTCTCTCAGAAAGGCTACCTCAGCGAATATCTTCTGACTGCAGACCAGAGGAGACATGATTTAGCGCTGTATGTTCTGGATGAACTGGAAAATGTATCGCTTCTTCCCGGGCCCAAGTTTGTATTTGTTCATCTGGCGATCCCGCACCCCCCGTTTGTGGTGGGGCCCAATGGCGAACTTGAGGTCATCCCGCCGCATTACGAAAACAATGCAGACTACTATTTGAAGGATGAATATAAGATAGGCTACCGAAACCAGCTGGCTTTTCTCGATATGCGTATGCCGCAGGTATTCGAGACAATCCTCGAAAACTCTGTCCGGCCTCCTGTGATCATTGTGCAGGGCGACCATGGTCCTCGCTTTGTGAAAACAGACAAACAATTGGATATTCTGAGCGCCTATTATTTCCCGGAACCCCGGCCTGAACTATATGCATCCATCACCCCGGTCAATAATTTCCGTATCATCTTCAACACCTATTTTGGGGCATCGCTCCCTTATCTTCCTGACAGGAGTTATGCATCCAACCTTGATAAGCCATATGATTTTAAAGAGATTCCCAACAACTGCACAACCGAGGGTGATTGAGATGAACCGGCAGCAGCATCCCGCGTGAAGATAGTTCAGACTTGAAAGCTTCAAGGATTGCAAAACTTTGAGAAAGTGGTTCACTCCTCCCTGGTATCCCATTGTCTTTAGTATCTACCCTGTCCTGGCACTGCTTGCCGCGAACATCGGGCAGGTCAAGGTCGATATTGGACTTCGACCCATATTTGTCAGCCTCTTGATTGGGGCCTTTTTATTTGGATTGCTGTTCCTGTTCCTGCGAAATGCATATCGCGCCGCGTTTCTTTCCACGCTCTGGCTGGCTTTATTTTTTTCCTACGGGCACTTGCATATCTTTCTCAGTGAAAAATACCCAGATGTTGGTTTCACCCGGTGGCTGGTTGGGGTCTGGGTGGTTCTGGCGATTTTCTTTTTCTGGTGGGCAACACGACCGGGTATCTCTTTTATCGATTCCGCAAGGACCTTGAACGCGCTCGCGCTTGGGCTGGTGATCGTTTCCCTGGTGCAGATCAGTTTGGGATCCGAGAAAAGAGGCGCTCACTCCCTCGGCACGAAAAATGCCCCTGTACAGGAACTGGTGCGTCCGCAGAATCCACCCGACGTGTATTACTTCATCCTGGATTCTTATGGCCGTGATGATTTGTTGAAGCAAGCCTATGGATATGACAACAGCGAGTTTGTTGATGGGCTGCGTGAGCGCGGCTTTTATGTGGCAGAATGCAGTCAGAGCAATTATGTGCGCACTGAAATTTCGCTGGGATCCACGTTGAATCTGTCGTATTTGCAGGGGTTGGACGCCGCATTCGTGCCTGAGAGCACCCGCCGCCGCGTCTTATGGGATTCATTGAAGCACAGCGCGGTCCGGTATAACTTTGAGAGCATGGGTTATAAGACGGTTGCATTTGCAACAGGTTTTGCGTGGAGCGAGTTGGAGGACGCAGATGTGTTCTATACACCGCCTCCATTTTCTGCGGGTCTGAGTGAGTTTGAAACACTCTTCATGCGGACGACGCTCGCGCTTCACGCGCAGGATCTTGGCTGGGTGGACGCAGATGAGATCATGGGACAAAACTTCCGCAATCGCACTTTGCTCGTGTTCGATAAAATGGACGATATCGCGCACATGCCCGAGCCAACGTTCGCGCACGTTCATGTCATATCGCCGCATCCGCCCTTTGTGTTTGGACCAAATGGTAAGCATACGTACCCGCCTGATTTCTGGAATGAGAATCGGGAGTATCCTTCTGATCTATACGCGCAGGGATATCAGAATCAGTTGACATTCCTCAATCAAAAAATGCTCGAAGCAGTGGATACACTCCTCACTGAATCCGAGACGCCGCCGATCATTATTTTGCAGGGAGATCATGGCCCCTGGCTCCAACCCAGAAATAAGCGATTTTGGATTCTAAATGCATATTACCTGCCGGGTCATAACGATGACCTTTATCCAACAATTTCGCCGGTCAATACCTTTCGCGTGATCTTTGATGCCTACTTCGGCGGCAGGTATGATATGCTCCCGGATGTCAGTTATTTTTCACCTGTGCCAAATTTGTATGAGTTCTCTGAAACCTCCTATCCGTGCGAAAAGTGACCTCTTGAAAGGGTCTGCTGGAATGGCTAAGTCAACATTGTTCCAAAAAATCCGATGGATGCCAGCGTATCCACTCTTCCTCATTGCCTATCCGGTGCTGGCTTTGGTGGGAATTAATATTAATGAAGTGGAACCCAACGTGCTTTGGCGTCCATTGGTCGTGCTGTTATTTATTGCATCACTATTGTTGATTCTCTTTCAGTTTGTATCGCGGGATTGGCATCGTGCAGCGCTCGCGCTCGCCATCCTTATCTTTCTGTTCTTCAGCTATGGGCATGTTTACTTTTATTTGAAAAAAATAGAAGTTGCCGGTTTTATCCTCGGCAGGCATAGGCAAATGGTTCCGCTCTGGGTAGGGGCTGGCGTGCTGGCAGTCTGGT
This sequence comes from Anaerolineales bacterium, assembly GCA_035291925.1. Lineage (GTDB taxonomy): Bacteria > Chloroflexota > Anaerolineae > Anaerolineales > Villigracilaceae > Defluviilinea. The sequence continues at coordinate 2,997 of DATDRD010000424.1, read as the reverse complement.
GGGTGATGCGCAAGTTGCGGAACCCACGATCATTTACACCGGTATTGAATTTGGTCTCGATCTTTTTATTGATCTATCCATCCTTCCAGGTCATTTCATACACCATCAAGAGGGAAAAAACGGAAAGGGCCGCCTTGGAATCCGCGCAGACGAAAGGTGCTTCTTTGCCTTTAGGATACGCCCCCGATATCTATTACATTATCCTGGATGCGTATGGGAGAGAAGATGTGTTGATGGAAATGTTCAATTATGACAACACTCCTTTTTTGCGCTCTCTTGAATCCAGGGGCTTTTACGTCGCCAAATGCTCGCAAAGCAACTATGGGCAGACCATGCTCTCGCTTACCTCATCGTTAAATCTCGATTACCTCGATTCGTTGACGAGTTCGTTAACTCCCAATTCGGATACGCGCGCTCCTCTGCGTGCACTGGGGCAATATAACAATGCCAGAAAATTCCTCGCATCGCAGGGATATAATATTGTCTCGTTCGCCACCAACTTCCCGGTCTCCGAATGGAAGGGCGCCAGCTACTACCTTCGCCCGCCTCCGCAGGGAATGAGCGATTTTGAGATCATGCTTGCGCAAACTTCCGCCTGGCGCGTGCCGATGGATATGATTGATGAGCCGCCTGAAAAGAAATCCGCCGAATGGTATCGCCGCAGGACCCTCTTCGCCCTGGATCAAATGGAAAAGACAGTGCCGGATATTCCCAGCCCAAAGTTTATATTTACACACCTCGTCATCCCGCACCATCCCTTTGTGTTCGGCCCAAATGGCGAGGAGCTCAACAGTATTTACTCTGGTGTGCCTGACTTTGAAGAATACAAGGTCAAATATCCCGACCAGGTGACCTATATCAACAAACGCATCACAGCCATCATGGACCTTATTTTGCAAAGCTCAAAGAATCCTCCCATTATCGTCATTCAGGGTGATCATGGCCCCGCGCCGTTCGACGTAATCGAACGCCGGATGAAAATTCTCAACGTATATTATTTTCCTGGCGACAATGATGACCTTTATCCCACGATCACACCTGTAAACACATTCCGCCTGATCTTCAATAAATACTTCGACCAGAATTATCCGCTTCTTGAAGATAAAGCTCTCTACTCCGCATACGATATTCCATATAATTACGTGGAAGTCCCGAACGATTGCAAAAGATGAAATATAAAGTCCTCTTCACCGCTCCCTACATGATCCCGGTCGTTGATCGCTTCAAGCCTGTCTTCGATAAGTACAATATCGAGCTGGTGGTTCCCATTGTGCAGGAGCGCCTGGAAGAAGCCGACCTGCTCAAATACGCCGGTCAATTTGATGGCACCATCTGTGGGGATGACTGTTACACTGCGCGCGTCATCGAAGCCTGTGCGCCGCGCCTCAAAGTGATCTCCAAATGGGGGACGGGTATCGATTCCATCGACGCCGAAGCCTGCTCCCGTTATGAGATAAAGATCGGCCGCACCCTGAACGCCTTCACCCTCCCTGTCGCAGACACAGTGTTAGGTTACATACTGGCTTTCGCGCGTCGACAGCCCTGGATGGATCGCGAGATGAAATCCGGCAAATGGGAAAAGATGCCCGGCAAGGCTCTTAGTGAATGTACGCTGGGGGTGATCGGTGTGGGTAACATTGGCAAAGCCGTGGTTCGCCGCGCGCACGCATTTGGCATGAAGGTGCTTGGAAACGATATTATTGATATCGATCACGTTTTTCTTGCAGAGACCGGCCTGGAGATGACCACCCTTCCATCCCTGCTCGCGAATTCCGACTTTGTTTCCATTAACTGTGATCTAAACCCAACTAGCTATCATTTGATCAATGGCGATACTCTTGTTTTGATGAAACCAAATGCGGTGCTGATCAACACTGCCCGCGGTCACATCGTAGAGGAGAAAGCGCTGATCGAAGCGTTGCAGGCAAAACGTCTCGCGGGAGCCGCTTTGGATGTTTTTGAGCTTGAGCCGCTTCCGCACGATAGTCCGCTCATGAAAATGGGCAACGTCATGCTTGCCCCGCATAACGCCAATTCCAGCCCTGCCGCCTGGGAAAGGGTCCATTGGAATACAATCAGGAATCTGCTGGCCGGGCTGGGCTTAAAGTATGAACTTGAAGACTAGTGATAAGCCAGCCTGGCTTCAGCATTTTCCATTGCATCCTTTTTTGTTTGCTGTTTATCCGGTTCTGGCCCTGCTGGCATTTAATATTTCCGAGGTGGATTTCTCATCAGGATTTCGGCCCGTAACTGTCGCATTGGTTGTGGTTGGGTTTCTGGCTTTTAGCCTCCGGCTGGTTCATCGGGACTGGAGACGAGCCGCATTATCTTTAACCATTATTTTGATTTTGTTTTATTCCTATGGGCACATTTACATCCTGCTCAAGGGAGTAAACGTTGACGAATTTTATTTATTTCGGCATCGCACATTGATACTCATCTGGGTGGGAGGGGGCTTTCTTATCCTCTGGCAGGTCTGGCGTAAGCCGATTAATCTTGCAACAGCGACCTCTATGCTGAATGTGGTGGGGTTGTTTCTATTGATCCTGCCCTCATTCCAATTGATATCTTTTTTCCTGCAAAGCCGAGCTTCCCAGGCACAAGCAGCACAAAACGCACAAACATTAGATTTGAAGGTTGGCAATGAGCCTCCGGATATTTATTACATCATATTGGATGGATATGGCCGGGCAGATGTCTTGAAGGATGAATATGGATATGATAACTCTGATTTCCTGAACACACTACGGGATTGGGGATTTTATGTTGCCGATTGCAGTCAGGGTAATTATGCCCAAACGCAGATGTCACTGGCGTCGTCTCTGAATTTCAATTATATTGATGCCCTAAGTGATCGTTTCGCTCCCGGCAGGGATGACCGAACCGGGCTGGATGCCTTGATAAGGCATAGTGCTGTGCGGGAAAGCGTGGAGGCAGCAGGCTACAAAACCGTTGCCTTTGCAACAGGTTTTATAGCAACCGAACTGACCGATGCTG
>DATDRD010000423.1:0-8836 GCA_035291925.1 Anaerolineales bacterium | reverse complement strand
TGAGGGATACCTTTATGGTGCGCGCAAAGTTTTGCGTGTCTGGTGAAGTTTGATATGTCCCTTTGGCTTCGCTTATGGAGGGATTGCGTTTGGCTCGATTCTCAAATTTATCAAGAAGCGCGTTTAATATGACAACGACATCAGGCGCGGGAGTGAACGATATATCCATTAGTCAATCTACGAAATACGCAACACGTTTCACTGATTACTGGGTCTCCAACTCTCTCATCATTTCGCTCTTGTCAATTTCAATCACAAACGCGTGACTGTTCTTGCGGACGACGGTGCAGACGGTATCAACAAAAGGAAGGAGGGAACCAGATTTATCGGGAGGAGTGGCGAGCAGGACTTGCAGCCCCGCTTCGCGCATGAACTGGAGGGCGCTGGCAGTGCGGGCTGTGTCCATTTTGCCGAAGGCTTCATCGAAGAGCGCGAGACGGATGGTATCGGACGGGCGCGGCTGGTTGAGGCGATAGGCTTGCGCGAAGGATGCCGCCATGGCGACGTAAAATGGAGTTGTGGTTTCGCCGCCTGATTTCTTGGCGTTGATTTGACTCAAGAGGGCGCGGTCGCCATTGGGATAGTGGATGCGGATGTCATATTGCAGGTAGGAGCGATAATCTTGCAGTTCGCGTAATTCTGTTGCAAGGGTTTCGCTGGTCTGGTTGTTGGCGGTGAGTCGCTCGAGAAGCAAATCCCAGGCTTGCTGATGTTTCTGCCGAAAATCAGAATCGGAGAGTGACGTGCCCAAAACATTCTGGCTGTCCATCACCATGTCGTACATCAGGCGCAGGTTGGCGGCAGGTTGTGTAATGAATTCGTAGCGTTCGCCGCCGAAGCGCAATTGAGAAAGTGTGCTGTTGAGATAAGAGAGCTGCTGGCGCGCTTCTTCGATTTGTTCGCGCAGGCGATGGATGAAGTTTTCAACGAGTTCCTGTTCGGCGAGTGTGCGCTGGTGGGCAATATGAGATTCGTATTGAGGGAGTTCGGAATTCACCAGCTTTTCTCTTTCATCTGTGTAGCGTGTAGCGTGGTCCGTTTCATCGTAGCCGAAATCATATTTCATGGAATAGGCTTGCTTGGCTTCGCGCAGGCGGTCGCGGTTGCGCGACTCGGCGGTCTGGTAATCGCCCTCATAACGTTCGGCATTTTGCAGGATGACCTCCACAGGCTGGCGTTCCAAGCGGCGCGTGAATTCCTTTTCGATTTCGCTGCGGAGGTCATCATCGGCTTCTTCACTGGCGAGGAAGTTTTCCGCGTTTTGGATGGACGCATCTATCTCGCGCTCGAGGCGGGGGATTTCAACCTCGGCAAGATTCTTCGCTTCAGATTCCAGCCCGCCGATTCGACGCTCGACCGAAGCTGATTCCGTTTGAAGACGCGTGAACTCCGCCCGATGCCTTTCCACCTCCCCCTTCAAAGCCTCGACGGTGCGCAAGTCGAGTTTCTCAAGTTCGTTCGTGAGAGCCGCACGCTGGGCTTCGCGCTCGGGAAGGATGGCGAGGGCTTCCATGGCATGTTCGAGTTCGATGAGCGGGCGGGTCTTGTCACTGGTGAGGGCGAGGCGTTCGCGCAGGGCAAGGTCGCGCTCGTTGAGCACGATCATCTCTTTTGCAATTTCATCCAGTCTTTGCTGGCGGCTTTCGATTTGACGGGGTGTGGCGCGCTCGCCGATGAACCAGCGCCTGTAGGCTTGCGGGTTGAGATGACTGTCCGTGTAGTTGCGGCGGACGAAGCATTCGCGCGTGACTGCTGTGCGATGGCTGCGGAGTTCTTCGAGGGAGTCGCATTTGATGTAGTGACCAAGTAACAAATCTACGAAGGCGCGGGCGGCGGGGTTTTCGGTTTTTACCTCGGAGGAGAGAGTGTTACGTGTAGCGCGTTCCGTTTTGTTCTTAAGAATACGATCAGTGTCAAGAAGGGCGACTCCGTGCAATCCATCTTTGTGGCGTCGCTCGCGATAGAGTTTCATTGCCGCGTCATAGTGAGCGGGTGGCACGAGCAGGGTGAAGCGGTTGAAGCCGAGGATTCCTTCGAGGGCGTCCTGCCATGCTTCGTCTGAAATGTTCAATTGGTCGCAGAGGAAGCCGACTTCTTCGCTGGAGAGTCCGAGTTCGGCGCGCAGGAGGCGGCGCAGGCGTGTGGCATTCGGCGCTTCGCTTTCGTAACTGATTTCGCGGTCTCCTGTGCGGAGTTTGCGGATTTCGTCTTCGAGTCTTGTTGCTTCTTCGCGTAAGGCGGTGGATTTTTCGTTTAGGATAACCTGCTCGCGGGAGTACTCTTGGGCGAGTGTGGTAAGGGCGGATTGATATTCCTGAATCGTGTTAGGTCCACTCCGCTCCGCTTCGGGATGATATGATGCACCTTCCGTTTTTGACGTTTTTGGTTTTGCAAGGAAGGTTTTAAGATCCGGGGGAATTGGATGATTGTCAGCAATGAGAAGTTTGTGAAGTTTTTTCGCGTCGGCGCGTTCTTTGACGAGGATCTCGTCTGTGTCTGTCTGGCGCTGATGGAGGAGATTCAGTTCGACGTCGAGAGCGGCGAGTTTTTCGCGCAGGTCACGTTCTTTGGTGACGGCTTGATCGGTTTGGAGGGCAATCTTCGCGTCGAGGAGCGCAGTTTCGGCGAATTTGAGATGAGTTGTGAGCTGATCGCGATCCATTTCGGCGCGGTGTAGGGCAAGGCGGGTTTCGTCAAGCTTGAAGCGCGCGTTTTTTAGTTCGGCGCTGTGGAGTTCCCCACGCGCGCGGCGGGCAATGGTTCCATTGGTGATCCTGCGGCGGCGATTGGCGGCGCGTTCCTTGTCGAGTTCATCTATGTGATTGAGAGCATCGATGCGTTCGCGGACATCAGCAGCGAGGCTTTCGAAGTGACGCAGCGTGTCAAGTTGCTCTTGCAGGTTTTTCACATCGAGCAGGTTTTCATCCAGCAGGTAATTGTGGACGAAGGAACGGATGTCGGTGAGAGGGCTGAAGGCAAGTCCCTTCACAATTTTGGCGGGAAAGGAATCTTTCAGTTGGCCAAGTCGGTTGAGGAGGTGGACGCGATAATCCTCCAGCCGGGAGAATGTTTGGGCGCGCGACGCAGGCGGCAGGGCGAAATGATCGAGATGCCGTTTGAAGGCGCGGGTGTCGAAGAGGTGTCCGTTTGAATCCGCTTGAAAGAACCAGCGATCATCCAATCCCGCGTTGTGGACGATGAAGTAGATGACATCGGGCGCGCGTCCGTCTGCGTAGGCGTCAATGACCGCGCCATGAGAGAAGAGCGTGCCATCCGGGTTTCGGAATTCGAGGGCGATGACACCCGTCGCGTCGCCACGCAGAAAGCGCTGGCCTTCGGTTCCCAACTCGCCGCGCACGTAACTGGCGAGGGTGCGCTTGCCACCCGCGAGCGCCGCCTGGTTGAAACGCACATCACGCTGTCCGCCGACGAGCGCGAACTGCACGGCATCCAGGATGGTGGATTTGCCCGCGCCGTTAATGCCGATGAAATAGGTGCTTCCCCGGCAATCAATCGTGGTGTTTTCAAACAAATGCCAGTTGATGAGGCGGATTTTGGTGAGGGTTTTCATCGCGTTTCCTTTCGCGGTGTGGAGCGTGTTGCATGTTTCGTAAGAACGGAAGCGGAAGGCGCTCCAGGCTACACGTTATTCAGAGACTTCTTCTGTTTCAACTGATCTATATTTGCGAAGCCACGCATCGAGTTCATCCACGCTTTGAATGGGGAGAATCATGCGGACGGAACCGCGCAGGCGCAGGCGGGCTTCGCCATCGCGGACATCTATGGAACGACCATCCAGGGTCTCGATTAATCCGATGGTGCGGAGGCGGCGCAGGAGGGTTTCATATTGCACCATACCGAGGTCGCGCTCCCTGCCTGTGATGGTGCGGTATTCTTCGCGGACTTCAGCGATGGTAACGACGGGATCTTGAGCGAGGCTCAGGCGCTCGGTGTGCTCTTCGTACAGTTTGCGAAGGACAAGGATCATCAGGGTTTCGTCGAGTTTGTAGCGGGCACGGCAATAGCTATATTCAGAGACGGCTTGAAATATGCGATGATAGTCATCGTGGAGGAGATTGAAGCCTGCCAGTTCGAGGGCGGTCTCACATGCGGCGCGGTGACGGTGAATGAAGTAGTAGTCGTCCTTGTCATCTTCCTTGTCCTGATAGAGGAAGACCTGGCCGAGGAGCCGGTTGATGACGCGCGGCAGGTCGCGTTGAGATTTTTCGGGGAGGCAGGATAGCTGGTTTGTGTCCATAATAGTTCCGTGTTACAACTTGAATAACTCAAATGGAACAATTCGATACGTTCCCATATCAACAGGTTCACCATTGGTGATTTCCAATCCATACGAGACTTCAGGGTGATGGGCGTAGGCAACGATGGTGGTGAGCCAGTGCAGATCAGTGGATATTTCGGAAGGGATTTCGGTGATGTGAAGTTTTTTGTGTCCATTGAAGAAACCCAACACCTTGCGATTGACTTTGTCGGGTGAGAGGGCCTGGGTCACGTCTTTCATGGTCAGCGCGCGCAGGGATGCCAGGTCATCGGGATGAAGAATGGGAATGACAACTGTATCAGGTATGAAGGGCGCCCGGCGCTGGGGCGGTGTGTAGTAACTATGAAGGTCGGGCAGATCCACAGGATGCTGGCGGAGTCCGGGTGCCTCGGAGGGGAGATATTCCATGCCTTCTTCTTTGAGAGCGGATAATTTGCGTGCCAGTGAGACAAGGTGGTCTTTGAAACTGCCATCGGAGTTTCCCAGTTGGTAGCGGATTTGCCGAAGGGAAGTCCGCAGGTATTGTGCATGGCGTTTGTCAATGTCTTCGATGAGCGGATCAAGGCCCTCGAGTTGATGGATGATGAAATGAACATAACCTGCCAGTGTTTGTTCGGCTTGCGCGGGACCTACGGTGCGGCTTTGCACAGAGAGTTCTTCAGCGGCTTGCACCAGCCAATCGGGAGCGAGTTGCCAGTTCTGGAGTCGAGTGGTGATGTCGCGGCGATAGCGCGAGACGTGGTCGGATGTTTTGAGCGCATGATACGAAGCACCCAACGTTTGCGAATAATCATCGAATTGCAGACGGAGAATATCTGCGATGTTTTTCTCGCGAGTGGCGCGTTCCACATAGCGGCGGATGTTTTGATTCAGTTCACTAAGTCCGCGTACCATTTGGCGGACATTTTCGTAAGCCTGGGTCACAGCCAGCGCGGGGGAGAAGTCTTTGTTGGTGTCGGCGGCGGTGATGAGTTGATGCGCGGCGTAGAGCTGGCCTGGGAAATCGTGCGGCTTCTGTTCCTGGATTTTACGAAGGGCTTCGAGCAAGGTAAAAGCGTAATCGGGGAGAGTGAGGGTTTCGCTGTAGTCGGCATGCTGTTCGCGCTCGATCCAGCCTGTCTCTTCGAGGCGGCGGATGAGGAAGGACGCGTAGTCCTGCCCGGATTTGGGTGTCGCCGGCGAAACCGAATCAGCCTCAGCCGTAACCTGATTCGCCATCTCGACCTTTATCTCGTCCTCGGCCTTCGCGCCCGCGTCACGCAGGTAATCCATGATCTCGGCGATGACGACCTCCCTTGTCAATCCGAAGCGGTTGAATTCGGCGAGGTTGTAAAAGCGAAGCAGGACCGCCATGTAGTGCCGCTGGAGACTGACGGAGCCCTGCGTGATGAAGAGGTTGAAGAGGTTGAGAGGCAGAATGTCAAACGGGTTCGCCATGACCTGTCTCCCAAACAAGGATATCCTGTAAATCGCATTCGAGCGCAGCACACAGGCGGGCAAGAGCCTCAAGATCCACATGGCGGGCCGCGCCCGAATCGAGTCGGTAGACGAAATCTTTTGGCACACCTGCTCTCTCCGCCAGTTTGCGCGGGGACATGCGCTCGCCTGTCGCGGCCTGATACTTGCCGAGCAAAACGGTGATGCGACCCGATGTCGAAATTTTAGAACGCATGTTCTAATTTTATAGACATTTGAGCGAATTGTCAAGGTTTTTGGCGAAGAAACGGGACAGGTGTAAAATTATTCAAGAGGAACATCCACTATGAACGTTCAATTGACCGAGGAAATCATTCAAGGCAGAGCAAGTGACCAGAGTTATCAAAAGGGACGCGAGTATTATCGGTCTGGAGCCATCTACAATCCATCCTGGCAGCCCACGGCGGGAGCTGTTGTATTAACGGCGCAATGTGAAGGGAGCACTGCCCCATCCTATCGCCTGCGTGTGGAGTTGGACACAGGCGGCGTACGCTCGGCCTCCTGTACCTGCCCATATGATTGGGGTGGCGATTGTAAACATATCATCGCGCTGCTACTGATGTATCTTCATAAACGGGCTGAGTTTTCGGAACAGAAAAGTGTTATGGATTTGCTGGCGGGCATGGAGAAGGATTCCCTGGCGGCGCTTATTGCGCGGCTTGTGGAAAGGAATCCCGACCTGTACGATGAAATCGAAATGGCAATTCCACTGGTGAGTGTTGGGGATGCAAAACCATCGTCAACAAAAACGAAACGGCAAACCCAGGTTTCTGAACAAACATATCGCAAACAGGTACAACGGATTCTGAAGCACAGCCGCTATGACGAGGGCTATTACGACGATTGGCACGAACCTGCTTACATCAGCGAACTTGAAGACCTGTTGGGGACGGCTACCAAATTTCTCGAGGCCGGCGACGCTGAAGGCGCGCTGATTATCCTGCGCGTTTTGCTGGAAGAAACGCTCGAAGACTACGATGGAGATATGGATTACAACGGCGATGTGGCAGGATTTATCCAGGATTTGGGAATGCCAACGGCAGAAGCCATTTTGAGTTTGGAAATGGATAAGAAATCACGCAAGGTGTTGCAGGATTCCGTTCAGGAAATCCTTGACAACCTGGATGAGACAATTGAGGAAAGCGAATTGGAAGTTATTCTTGCCGCGCTGGAATACGGCTGGGACGAACTTCCCGATAAAGAGTCTCAGTGGGAAGAATACGATGAAGAAGACTGGATGCTCTTCGACGATTTACAACGGGCGCGCCTGAACGTGCTCAAACGACAGGGACGGGCAGATGAGTACCTGCAACTTGCACAAAAAGCAGACCCCCATGGTTACGTACTTGAACTGCTTCAACTTGGACAAGTGGATGAAGCCATTAAGGCAAGCAAAAAATTGAAATATGATGGCGAAATGCTTTCCGTTGCCCAAAAACTGCGCGAGGCGGGAAGATTGAACGAAGCCATTGCGCTTGCTGAACGCGGCTTGAAGGTGAAAGGAAACTCCTTGTATGAACTTGCGACATGGCTTGCGCCGCTGGAGGAATCTCAGGGAAGGAAAGAGATGGCGCTCCTGGCTTATCGCGCCGCCTTTGACGATCAACCCTCCATTGCGTTGTATCGCCATATCAAGAGACTTTCTGGCTCGAACTGGGAAAACCTTCGCCCTGCGCTTTTGAAGAAAGCGCGCGAGACCTATTACTCAGGTGTTCTGGTGGATATTCATCTTGAAGAAAAAGAATGGGATGCCGCCATTAAAATTGCCGAAAAGGAAACCTTCTCTTTCAACCTGCTTGAAAAAGTGGCGGATGCCGTTATCCCTCAACGCCCCGATTGGGTGATCCGCGTTGCCATCAAGCAAGCCGAGTCTCTGATTGCCCAGACCCAAAGCAAACTATATCCTGTCGCGGCGAGGTGGCTGGAACGGGCAAAGAAAGCTTACCAACACAAGGGTCAGGCCGCGGAGTGGAAGGCGTATATTGATAATTTGCGCCTCGTTTATGCAAAACGCCCTGCGTTGCAGAGGGCAATTGAGAAGTTGTAAAGCAGATTTATCTTCTCCCCCGCGCAAATTTTCTCCAACCTGCGCTTATATGCCGAGTTGTTGAAAGGGCGTGAATTTTTGAGCATAGGAAAGAGTTCCATATTGAATTCATAAGCAATTGCATGGATCGCCTCATGCCGTGAGGCGCCGCGCATTAGCAAACCATCCAATCTGAATTATCGCATATTTACTCGTAGCCCAGATGCCAGTTGAGGTAGCCGTGGAAAACCTGAAAGAAACTGAACGGTTGTTATCGGAAAAAAAGGATGAATTAGAAAAGCTTGATGCTCGTCGGGCTGAGTTGATTTCGCAAATTGTCGAGATCAAACAAGCCAAAAAATTGTGGCTTGGAGCAGAAGAAAATATTTCACAACCAGCATCACTGGCTTCTGTCACTAACCAGTCGCCTCAAGAGACGAAGATTGATTTGTTTCGCAGTTTGTTCCGAGGTCGTGAGGACATATACCCTCGACGCTTTGAAAATGTCAAAACAGGCAAGAAAGGTTATGCCCCTGTTTGCCACAACGAATGGGTAAGTGGCATTTGTGAAAAGCCAAGAATCCGGTGTGAAGATTGTATTCATCGGCGATTTTTGCCGGTCACAGATGATGTCATCCGAAATCACTTGTTGGGCACTGACCCTCAAGACAGAGCGGGACGTGATTTCACAATCGGCGTTTATCCCATGCTGCCTGACGAGACCTGCTGGTTTCTGGCAGTCGATTTTGACAAGGCTTCCTGGCGGGAAGATGCACAGGCGTTTTTGGAAACTTGCAAGCTTTTCGATCTGCCGGTTGCATTAGAGAGATCGCGCTCGGGCAATGGCTGCCATATCTGGATTTTCTTTAGAGAGCCTGTTCCTGCAGTGTTAGCACGTAAGATGGGGGCTTTTCTGCTGACACAGACGATGGAACGCCGGCCTGAAATCGGGCTGGATTCCTATGATCGCTTTTTCCCCAGCCAAGACACGCTTCCAAAAGGCGGATTTGGAAACTTGATCGCGTTACCTTTGCAGAAAAAGCCACGCGAAAGTG
>DATDRD010000422.1:0-4729 GCA_035291925.1 Anaerolineales bacterium | reverse complement strand
CTGCCTGCCTGTCCAGTGGTGGAGAAAAGTAGGTTGGGTTTATGCGGTGACAGGTTGTTGCACTGCCGGACGAAATTTATACCCGTACACGATCAAGCCTCGTTCGTCGCCGTCGTTCCTCATTTTGCGGGTAACCATTTCGACGGGCATGCCAATTTCCACAGAATCTGTGTCTACATCGGTTAATTGTGCGGTGAGCATGGGACCCTCATCCAATTTTACGAGCGCCACTGTGTAAGGCGCATTACTGTCATATCCGCTGGGGGCCTCATAGATCGTGGTGTAGGAATACACTTCGCCTTTGCCGCTGAATGTATAGAGCTCTTTCGCTTCATCGCCGCAGTTCGGACAAACGTCGCGAGGCGGAAAAATCTTGTAATCGCAGTGCGGGCAGACCTCCCCAACCAGGCCGTAGCGTTGTTTCTTGAGTCTCCAATGTCTCGGAATTTCCATTTTTGAGTTCCTTTCTGCAAGGGTAATTCTATCCCGCCAGACTCTCAAAGACTCTCAAACTGCGGCCTTTCGGAAGTGTTAATCGGACGTGATAGGTCTTGATAGGTTTGGGCAAAGCCGCAATTAACCCTTCTCGAAGCGGATCGGGCATCGGCCTGGCGTGAACCGTGTTTAGTCACAAATCTGCCCCAGTAGGCGGTGCCGGGCGTATTCATCCATCCGATTAATCCAGACTATAATCACGCACGGCAAGGACGCCCGCATCACATGAAAATCCTGTTGATCAATCAATCGTTTGTTTCGCCCGACGAACCCGGGCATACCCGCCATTTTGAGATGGCAAAATTTTTGCGCTCGCACGGACATGAACTCGTGATCGTGGCGAGCGATATGAACTACCAGACCGGCCAACGCACCGTAAATACGCGCGGCCTGTACGTGGAACAATCCATCGACGGGATACGCGTGCTGCGCGCCTACAGTTATCCGTCATTGCACCGCAGTTTTGTCTGGCGTGTGATCTCATTCATTAGCTTTATGTTCAGTTCGGTGTGGACCGCGATGCGCGTGAAGGATGTAGACCTCGTGATGGGCACCACGCCTCCGATCTTCCAGGCGGTCTCGGCGTGGATCGTGGCCCTGATTCGGCGCAAATCATTTTTACTGGAAGTGCGTGACCTTTGGCCGGAGTTCGGCGTGAGCATGGGCGTGCTGAAAAACCCAATTGTGATCGCTCTGGCGCGCGGGCTGGAAAATTTTCTGTATGCGCGCGCGACTCACATTTTGGTCAACTCGCCTGCATATAGAAAGTACATGATTGAGAAAGGTGTGCCTGAAAAAAAGGTGACCTTCATCCCCTACGGCACCGATATTGACATGTTCAACCCGGGCGTGGACGGTTCGTCCATTCGCAAAAAACTTGGGCTGGAGGATGAGTTTGCAGTCGTTTATGCGGGGGCAATGGGACAGGCGAATGATATTTACACGGTATTGCACGCTGCCAAACGCCTCAACAATGAAGAACGGATCCGCTTCATCTTCTTTGGCGACGGAAAGGAGCGCGTAAATCTCCAGTCGGAAGCAGGACGTTTGAATTTGAAAAACGTGGTTTTTGCGGGCGTATATCCGAAAAAGGAAATGCCGCTCGTGATCGCATCCTCCGATGTCTGCCTTGCAATTCTTCAGGATGTTCCGATGTTTCGTATGCCCTACCCAAACAAGGTATTTGATTACATGGCAGCCGGGCGCGCGACGGTGCTTGTGATTGATGGCGTCATTCGCGAGGTGATCGAATCTTCCGGTGGCGGAGTCTTTGTCGAACCCGGAAATGATGAACTGCTTGCGAAAACTATTCTGGAACTCTCGAAAGATTCAGGACGTGTGAAGCAGATGGGAGAAAACGCCCGCGCCTATCTGGTGAAAAACCTCGACCGGCGCGAAAAAATGCACGCAACCTTGCAGTTGATCGAAAGACTGGTGCGTGCATAAAGGTTTTTGTCACAGGCCCAAATGGGTAATTCATATTCCTCTTTCATACGTTATAAGCATCCTGAGACTTCTGGAGCGCGTTCGCATTCCATTTCACGTTGAAGCTGAGCAAGCTTTGCGACTGAACGCGAAGGGAAGTGCTGTATAATTCTCTCAGGAGATTTGCCATAAACGTGTCACAAATTCTTCTCGATATTCATGCGCTGGAGGAAGAATTGCTTGCCTTCGAGCGGAAATACGGGATTCGCTCCGAAACATTCTACGTGGCCTACACCCATAGAGAAGAGCCGGAGAATGATAACTGGGTGCTTGATTTCAGTGAATGGGCGAGTGTTTACAAAACATGGCTGGAACGTCAGTCGCAGTATCGTGATGAGATACAGCGTATTCAGCACAACAGACCCACACTGGTTGGATTGATTCGAGTCTCTGGCGCATGAGCGACCCATTTCGTACGCCCGAAGATTACGAGTTGTTTCTGTATAGCCTTGTCGAGCGGTTTCTGAGTATCAGCCGCTCGACTCTTGTTTTTGTCCGGGTAGGCGCTACCATGGCGCGGATAGCGGGGGAATTGTTCCTGAAAAATGGAATCAGGCTGATGATTCGCGAGCGCGTAGTCTTCGACCGTCTGCCGCTGGTAATTGACGGATATGGTTACGAAGCCTGGCGCGGAGAGAAGAAGCTGTATTGGTACGACTCACAGCCTCATCCAAATGAACCTGCATTGCAAAGCACGCATCCACATCACAAACATTCCCGCCTGACATCAAACGCAACCGTGCCCCTGCGCCAGAGATACATTTCGACCAGCCGAATATTCCCCGGCTGGTGGAAGAAGCAGGAAGACTGTAGAGTCGATTTTCCATCAAAGCTGAGCAGGTTCTGCGGCTGAATTGAAGGCAAGGCATTTTCCTATGCCGAAGCGCAAAAGGATTTTGGGTTCAGTCCCTTGTCGTTTGAGGAGGGGGTAATGTTGGAGTTTGATAAAGTCCGTTGACTCAATCCTTCCCGCGTGGACTCTTGCCCAGCCAGTAGTGGAGAAGTGATTTGGAAGGAATCTCGGAGAACAATAAGCATTCTTGACACTTCATAAACCGTATCATAATTACCAGCATGGGGTTCCTCCATCATGAAGAAAATCGAGTCCATTGTCTAAAACCAATTTATAAGAGGTTGAAAATGAAGAAGAACGAATGGTCGTTCGGGCTTATGGAAATTGCCTACATAATTGCATTTACAGTCGCAGGCGCTTACTTAATTTATAGAGGCGTTGTTTCGGAAAACTTGCTGGTATTACTGGGCGGTGTCGTTCTTTTATTGATCGGGGGAGGAATACTATGGATAAACATAAGTATGAGGGCACATTTCATTGAAGAAAGATTAACACACCCTCTCTTCATAGAACTCCGCTCGTTTTTCGGGGAGACTCTACTTCCTCTGGGCTTTAAGGAAGAGCAAGGTGAAGACGGTCTTGGTTTTTCTTCCAAATACACACGAGAAGAGATATTTATCACATTGGGTAAAGATTTTCGCGACAGCATCTACTTTTTCCAAGTTGGGAGTAAATCGAAGACCATTAACGTAGCAGGTAATACATTATCCGTACCAGACCCTGATTTTTCCATTGAAAGCGATCCAAAAAACATTGAAAGCTTCAAAAAGGAAGTAAGGGATAAATTATCTGAATGGTTAGCGGAACAAAAGATTAAGTAAGAACTCGCTTGAATTAACCATTCAACAATTTCACACATCCATCTCCTCTTCCTCCCTCTCCGCCTCCCCGCGTTCCATCTTCTTTCTCAAATACTCAAGTCGCCTACTGAAGTCCTCCGCCTGCAAAAAACGGAGATGATGTGTAATGTAGCCATGTCAATTCCTTGACTGGGAGTAGCAAGGCAGGTTTGATTGTGCATCATTTGAAACAGTCCACTTGAGCGGACTTTGTACGAATAGCCCCGACGTTCACGTCGGGGTGGGGCAAAGGTGAGACAATGTCTATCGAAACAGAATCATCCTCTAGCAAGTACAAAGCGAAATATACAGTTCTCGTTTAGAATCATCCCTGTGACATCTATCCTCACCTTCCTCCTCCTCACCATCCTCTCCTACTTCGGTGTCTATTTGATTCGGCGTTACGCGCAGGAGCGCCAGATCATGGATCATCCTAAGGAACGCAGTTCACACTCACTGCCTATGCCGCGCGGCGGCGGGCTGGCGATCGTCGTACTTGTTCTGGGAACAAGTTTATGGTTCGCGAACGAAACGGAATCGAGCCGCAGTTTGATTTATATTGCGCTGGGAGCAATCCTTGCGTGGGTGGGCTGGCGCGATGATATTTACTCGTTGTCTCCAAAGTTCCGTTTCGTAGTACAGGGACTGATTGCGATCATTTCCATATTAGTTATGGGATATTTCAAGGTGGTCAGGATACCCATGTTTGGCGACGTTGACCTTGGTGTGATCGGAATCGTGATCACGTTTTTGTGGATCATTGGCATGATCAATGCCTACAATTTTATGGATGGGATTGATGGTATGGCGGGTGGCGTGGCGTTGAGCGCAGGTTTGTGTTGGATGGTGCTTTCATCGAATGTTCATAATCCGTTCGTGTTTTGGGTTGCCTTGTCAATCGCTGCAAGCAATCTGGGTTATCTGGGGCATAACTGGCCGCCCGCGAAAATCTTTATGGGTGATGTCGCCAGTACATTTCTCGGTTATAGCTTTGCCGTCCTGCCTTTGCTATCTGCCGATCAAAGTGGAGACGCGTTGACGATCGGCACGTTGTTGA
>DATDRD010000421.1:0-6441 GCA_035291925.1 Anaerolineales bacterium | reverse complement strand
CCGATATCCACGTCATCTTCGACGATCGCGCCTTCCATGACGGATGCCAGCACTTTACATCGGTTCCCGATCCTCGCGTCCCGAATGATCGTGTTTGGACCAATGACATTCCATTCGCCAATCTCAGTATTTCCATGAATGTATGTATTTGGCAGGACCGTCGTATCCCTGCCAATCTTCACACCCATATCGATATAAGTCGACGCGGGATCCATCATGCTTACACCGTTCAACATATGCTCCCGATTGATGCGCACACGCAGCGCGGCCTCTGCCTCACTCAAATGGATGCGGGAATTGATGCCGATCGTTTCGATAAAATCGTCATGTACGACGGCTTGCACAGGTAAATCATCCTTTACTGCAATTTCAACGATATCCGTCAGATAATACTCCCCCTTTTTGGGATTCTTCCGGATGCGATGCAACGCGTCCCATAACCAATCCGCTTTGAAGCAGTACGCGCCCACATTCAATTCCCGGATCTTTTGCTGTTCAGGTGTGGCAACATATTCCTCGACGATGGCCTCTACGGTCCCGTCGGCTTTTCGCACGATGCGCCCGAAGCCGCGCGGGTCGTCTGCGGTAACGGTCAGCAGGCTAAGAGGTCCGGAATTGAGGCGCTGGGTTTCGAGGAGGCGTTTGAAGGTATCCCCGCGCAGTAACGGCATGTCCGCATAGGTGACGATCACATAATCCGTTTTGCCCCTGAGCAGGGATTCGGCTTGCATCGCCGCATGTCCCGTGCCAAGCTGCGGCTCCTGCAAAACACATTCCGCGCTGTCGCCCAAATATCTTTTCACTTCTTCTGCGCCATGACCCACGATGACAACCGGTTTTTCCGTTGCAACATCCTTCAACGCTTCAAACACATGCCACAACATGGGCTTCCCACACAATGGATGTAAAACTTTGGGCAGATCAGATTTCATACGTGTGCCCTGCCCCGCGGCCAGCAACACAGCAGTCACTTTCATAAACAACTCCTGCGAACACAAAACAGGCTCACCCGCGTTGCAAGCGAAGCCTGTCTACTGCTCCCTGCCAAACAACCAAACCATCCCCATGCTTTTTGAAAAGAGGTGAAAGCGAAATTGATATTTACGCAGTACCCTCTAGAAAATAAGCCCCGCGTAAGCGGGAAATAGGCTGGGGCGCCTGGATTCGAACCAAGATCCACAGCTCCAAAGGCTGGTGTGCTGCCCTTGCACCACGCCCCAGTGCGGACGAATTGTATCATACTCACAGAAGACGGAATAATCTCACTTCTTTTTGAATGGGCCAATAAACTTAAGCGGCCCCGTTACATTAAGGTTTCCTGATCCTTTTCCCGGAGTCAGCCCCAGTTTACGGGCCTCCTCATAGGTGATCACATCGGGATTGGTCGGGATATTGCTGGTCTTCTCGACCGCCTCATCCCAGAATGCATCGATGTCTTTGACTTTGGACTTCCTGTCTGCGGAGGCGAACAACGCGTCGAGATCCACTTCGGGCTCGGGCTCATCTGATTGGAGAACCATTTCAGGCTCAGGGAGGGTTGATTCCGCTGCCATGCTGATGGGTGCCACCCCGAGCGATTGCAGAATATTCTCAACATCAGCGCGCACAAAGAGCATCCCCTCCACAGTTTGCAGGATGCGGTCAGCCTTGGCAAGATCCTTGCCAGCCAGCAATAACGCGTGAGAGGAATCAACCGGGATCAGAATCAAATCATGATCTCCGCCGCGGAAGACGTGATAGTTTTCCGGATGTTCCTGACGGATAAACCGGGAGACTTTCAAGCCTGCCCCGTAAATCGCCACTAATGCAGAGAGCAGTGAAACTTCCATACTGCTGTCGTATAGATCCCCTGCGCGTGCCAGCACACGACCACGGTCGCTGATCAGGAAGACCGCATCGGCACCGATTTTCTGGCGGAAGCCAGTAAGCAGTTCAGATAAACCCTGACGATGCTCCTCTGCTCCCGCGCTCATCTCGGGCGGGAAGATCGTGCGCACCAGCCCCAGACTGCGCTCGACCGCATCCAGAAAATCCGCAAGCGGAATGGGTTTATCGAAGATGGCGACCGCGCCCGCTCCGAGCATTTCATCGCGCGCTTTGCGTGCCGTCACGCCAGAGATGAAGATCACTTTCAAGTCCGCATTCCGGGCGCGGACCTTGCGCATCATCTCAACACCCGAGATGCCTGGCAAGAGATAATCCGCCACGAGCAGATCGATCCTGCGGCGCGAGGCTTCGAGCAGTGCCTCCTCCCCGGAGGGTGCGTCGATAATATCCAGTTCATGGCCGAGCGTTTGCAGGGCCGAGTGGAGCAGCCGAACGATATCGCGCTGATCGTCAACGAGCAGAATACATTGAGGAGACATATCGAATTCCTCTCTTTATTTAGTATGCAAGCCAGCAAGCCGCCCAGTGCTCAGGGCTTACTTCGAGCAATGGCGGTTCCTCGTGCGAGCATTTCTCAATTGCCACCGGGCAACGGGGATGGAAGCGGCAGCCCTTCGGCGGGTTGAGCGGGCTTGGCACGTCCCCTTTTAAAATAATGCGCTGTCTCTTCAGGCGCGGATTCGGAACCGGGATGGCAGACATGAGCGCCTGGGTATACGGGTGCAACGGGTTACGGAACAGTTCCTCACGCGTGGTCAATTCAACTATCTTGCCTAAATACATCACCGCGACGCGGTCCGATACATGCTCTACGACAGAAAGGTTATGAGCAATGAACAAATACGTCAGCCCAAATTCCACCTGCAAGTCCTTCAAAATATTCAATACCTGCGATTGTATGGATACATCCAGCGCAGAGACCGGCTCGTCACAGATGATGAACCTGGGGCGAAGAGCCAGGGCGCGCGCAATGCCAATACGCTGGCGCTGCCCACCGGAGAACTCATGCGGGTAACGGCGGGCGTGGTAGTCCTCCAGGCCCACCTTCTTGAGAGTCTCACGCATAATCTCCACGCGCTCTCTGGGCGTGCCGATCCCATGAATGTGCAAACCTTCGATCACTGAGTCGCCGATCGGTACGCGCGGATCGAGCGAAGCATACGGGTCCTGAAAGATGATTTGCATGTCGCGGCGCACGGCTTTCAAGTCTCGCGGCTTCAGCGAAAGCACATCCTTGTCATCGAACTTTATGACGCCCGAAGTTGGCTCGATCAGCCGGAGCATGGTACGCCCCACGGTGGTTTTGCCGCAGCCGGATTCCCCCACCAGCCCCAGCGTCTCGCCTTTTTTCACCACAAAACTGACATCATCCACTGCCTTGAGATGGTTGACCACGCGTTGAAGCAGGCCTGCGCGCACAGGGAAATATTTGACAAGATGATTGACTTCTACAAGGGTCTCCCCTTTATGGTTGTTACTTTTTTGCATCCTCAATGCTCCAATAAGGGGAATGTATCAACTGACCTTAAGCGGCGCAACATGTCCCTCCGCGTTTTGATATAACCAGCAGCGTACCTGATGCCCGGGTTTTACCTCTTCGAGTTCAGGCTTCACTTCAGCGCAAATGGTGCATGTGTACTTGATGCGCGCCTGGCAGCGCGGTGCGAAACGACAGCCCGGCGGCAAATTGATGAGGTTGGGGACAGAGCCTGGTATCACATCCAGCCTTTCCTTGATCTCACCCAGGACGGGGATGGAACCGATCAATCCCTGAGTATAGGGATGCAAAGGCTCATCGAACAGCGAGTTGACATCTGTCTGCTCAACGATCTCGCCTGCGTACATCACTGCTACACGTTCAGCCATCTCTGCCACCACGCCCAGATCATGCGTAATGAGGAGGACCGACGTTCCCATATCCCTGCGCAGATCACGCATCAGATCGAGGATCTGCGCCTGGATGGTCACATCCAGCGCTGTGGTCGGCTCATCCGCGAGCAGCAACTCTGGCACACAGGCGAGCGCCATCGCGATCATGACACGTTGCGCCATGCCGCCCGATAGCTCATGCGGATACGCATCCACGCGCCGCTCGGGATCGGGGACTCCAACCATCTTAAGCAAAGCCACAGCGCGCTTGCGGCCCGCCTCTCTTCCCAGATCTTGATGAACGCTCAACACCTCACTCAACTGATCGCCGACTCTAAATACAGGGTTAAGCGCGGTCTGCGGCTGTTGAAAGATCATCGAGATGCGGTTGCCGCGTACTTTTATCATTTCATCTTCAGATAGGTCAAGCAGGTTTTCACCATCCAGCAAAATTTCCCCCGCATCCACCCTGCCCGGCTTGGAGATCAGACGCATGATCGAGAGCGATGTCACACTTTTACCGCAGCCGGATTCGCCCACCAATCCCAATACCTCGCCGGGATACACTTCGAAATCCACCCCGTCCACCGCGCGAACAACGCCGTCTTCAGTGTAAAAGTAGGTCTTGAGTCCTTTGACTTCCAATAAAGGTTTGCTGTTATTCATTTCAAAAGGCTCCGACGTCCAGGAATGAAAGCATTATAGCAAAATTTTCGAATCAAGGTCCACATCCCTCCGCGTAATCGAATGCTTCGATATCAGCCAGCGCGGAGGATGAGGATGGGTCCAGCGTGAATCCACAAAAATCCGGGCGGGCCGCGGCAACTCTGAGGCGCAGGTAAAGAGGGATGGACGGCAGGTCAGAAGCGAAGATCGCCTGGGCTTCCTGATGAGAAGAGTCATATTCAGGATCTGTGGGGAGTGATTGAAGAGCTTTCTGGCAGGCGGCATCAAAATCAGGGTACTTATAACCGCTCACGTTCGTGCCGACCCAATGATTCTCATCTGTTGGGATCTGGGAAGTGGTGAACCAGATGCATTGAGGCTCAAGGCTGTTCACACCCATCGCGTACTCGGCCAGGTCGAACTGACGACCGAAGAGAGGACCCTCAGGGCCCTGTGCATAGAAGTCAACCGCTGAGTAATAGATGGGATTCAAACCAATGCCACATTCACCCAGAGATTGAGTGAATATGTCGGCAACTTGATGACGTTGGGTTGCAGAAGTTGTCAGGTAATTGAGCACGAGGGGTATGTCAAGGCGAACGTTCGGGACCCGGACTGCGTGGCGCGGCGTGGAGGGATCGTTATCGTGATCGAGCCAGCCGGCCTGCTCAAGGAGTTGATTGCCTGCGGCTGGATTGAATTCATAGGTCTGGATATTGCCGTTATGCAATGGATGGTCTGACGGAATGTAGCTGTCGGGCACCTGCGAAAGACCGAAGAGCACCGTATCCACCACCTTCTGACGGTCAAGGCACAAGGCAACTGCCTGACGCATGAGCACGTCTCCAAAGAAATCGAGGCGGTCCCCATTCGCTGTCGCATTGTAGCCATCGTCATAGGATGCAGGAAGGATCCCAATCCCAAGCCATTCCATGGTCATGGTCTGCGCGGTCAGCAGCTTGGCCTGGCCGTCTGTTTGCATTTGCTGGAGCAATCCCACCTGCCCGTCGAGGCGAATGGAAGGATCGAGCACATCACATGTCCCATCCAGGAGCGCGGTAAGTGCGGCATCTGTGTCAGGAGTGATGAGGAAGGTCAGCTCGTCAAATTTTGGCAGCCCGCTACCCGCACGGAAGTAATTGAGGTTCTTGATGAAGTGCAGGCTCTTGCCGGCTTCCCATTCGTCAATGATGTAGGGTCCCCATCCAAGCGGCATGCGTGACGAGATATCCTCCTGCAATAGTTCAGCGGGTGTAAACTGGCTCCAGGCATGTTCAGGCAGAGGCATCCAAAAATTGGTATAGTAATCGGGATCGATAAAACCGGGCTTGCCCCACCACTGCAGGGTTTGATCGTCGGCGGCTTCATAGGTCTGGGTTCGGTCTACAACGAATTTTGAAACGGCTGTGTCATCGTCGGATGCAAGCCCGAAGGAATAGACCGAATCACTCGCTGTGAGAGGCTCACCATCCGACCACATCAGCCCTTCGAGCATTGTAAAGGTAACGACGAGTTGATCCATCTGTATGGCGGTGGAACCATCGTAAGTGATGGCGCAGTCGTCACTGCGACATCCGCTTGGACGGACTTTGTCACCCGTACTAAGCAACACAAGATCCCCGCTTGAATCTACAACCTCCGTGCCAGCAGTAACAGTGATCGGACTCACCTGCGCGTCGCCATCCTCAAGGTTCGGGATCTTTTCCAGGATGATCGATTCATACTGGTATTCGACAACATCCATCGGACCGTCATAGATTGCGGATAAAACGCTGCGCGCCGCGGAATTCAAACTGCCGTACGGATAAAGCGTGTTTGGCTCCTCGCCAAGACAGATCGTCAATGAACGCGCAGCAGGTGTCGGCGTACCCGAAAGGGGAGGCGTAGGAGCCGGGGTTTCGGGAATAACGGGGATCTCAGTCACCTGCGGCGCGCAGGCTGGAAGAATCAAAGCGAAAATGAAAAGAGCAGTCAGAACATTCTTATAATGCGATTTCATGAGACCTCCCTCTAGATTGT
>DATDRD010000420.1:0-2364 GCA_035291925.1 Anaerolineales bacterium | reverse complement strand
GCTCGGACGAGCATTGGGCTTCCATCATACAAAGATTGAAACGCCCGGCCTCTGAGCTTCTGGCCATTCGCGATGAATTCTTCGCGGGAGATATCGTCGACCGTACTCTGCTTGATTACCTTCGCTCTCTGCGCGGCAAATACAAAACGGGATTAATCTCGAATGCCTGGGGCGATTTGCGGGACTATATCGTCAAGGAAAAATTCGAGGATGCATTCGATAAGATGATCATCTCCGCGGAAGTGGGTGCGGCAAAGCCTGAACCGAAGATCTTCCAGATCGCTCTGGAGCAACTCGGGGTAAGGCCGAAGGAGGCGGTCTTCGTTGATGACTTTCTGACAAACATCGAGGGTTGCGAAAAAGTCGGCATCCAGGGAATCCATTTCAAAGATCCCGGATCCGCTTTACAGCAGCTCAAAAAACTTTTATCCACAGGACTGCTTCGCCAGTAACGGCGATCCCCTTGCGGGTGCGCGGGCACGACCGCGGATAAATCGCCCGACAGGGTAAATCATGTTCACCAAAGGACAAGCGATTTTGCGTGATCTGGGCAATGGCCTGGTCATGCGTCGTTCAACGCCTGAAGATGCGGACGCGCTTGCTGAATTTAACGGCGCCATTCATGGCGATAACGAAGCGGATAAACAACGCGTCGCGGCGTGGACCCGCGACCTGCTCACGCGCCCGCATCCCACTCTCAGCCCAGGCGATTTCACTATTGTCGAAGAGACAACCAGTGGACGCATTGTCTCATCGCTGAATCTCATTCCACAAACATGGACCTATGAAGGGATCGAGTTTGGCGTGGGGCGGCCCGAACTGGTGGGAACCCTGCCCGAATTTCGCAACCGCGGACTCGTGCGCGCACAATTCGAGGAGATCCACAAGTGGAGCGCGGAACGCGGCGATAGGGTGCAGGCGATTACCGGCATTCCCTATTACTATCGCCAGTTTGGTTATGAGATGGCGCTTGATCTCGCAGGCCGTCGCTTTGGCTACGAAGCCAATGTGCCGAAGTTAAAGGATGCAGAGCAGGAACCGTATCGCATCCGCCCTGCAAATGAAGCAGATCTATCGTTCGTCGCTGAAGTATATGAATATGCCACGCGGCGGCATGCAATTGCCTGTGTGCGCATGCCTGAGATATTCAAATATGAATTGGACGGCCAAAGCGAGAATAATTCCGATCATCATATGATGCTCATCATTGAAGACAAGGCAGGGGATCTGCTGGGGTATTTCCAGCACGCTAATTGGCTTGGTGAGACGGGCCTGACCGCGCTCTGGTATGAACTCAGGCGCGGCGCTTCGTGGCTGGAAGTGACTCCCGGCGTGGTACGTTATCTTTCGAATAAGGGAAAAGAATACGCAAAGCGCGATCGACGCGATTGCACATCCTTTGGTTTTATGCTCGGGGCGCAGCATCCGGCTTATCAGGCCTTGGGGAACCGCCTGCCAACCGTGCGTGATCCCTATGCCTGGTATCTGCGTGTGGCTGACCTGCCAGGTTTTTTGATTCACATCAAGCCTGCTCTTGAAAAGCGACTGGCCGTCTCGATCGCTTCAGGGCACAGCCGTGAGATCAAGATCAGTTTCTATCGTGACGGCCTGCGGATGGTGATCGAAAAAGGGCGCATCACAGCTCTGGAACGCTGGAAGCCTGCGCCGGAAGATGAAGGCGTGATTGCTTTCCCCGATCTCACCTTCCTGCAAGTGCTGTTTGGCTATCGCAGTTACGATGAATTGCAGTATACCTTTGCAGATTGCTGGTGTGATAGCGAAGAAGTACGCGCTTTAGTAAACATTCTTTTTCCCAGAAAACTATCGGATGTTTTTCTGATAGCCTGAAAAGATAGACGTGTTTTCCAATCTAAAGCTAAACGCACGGCTCGTTTATCTCTTTATTGAATTCAGCGGGTCAGTGTTTTTTGGGATGATGTTTGTGACCACCTCGCTTTATGAAGCGACGGTCGCAGGCCTGACGCCTGTCCAGCTCATCCTCGTTGGCACGGCGCTTGAAATATCGGCGTTTGTGTTCGAAGTGCCCACCGGCATCGTCGCGGATGTGTATTCGCGTAGGTTGTCCATCATTATCGGTTATGTGTTGATGGGTTTGGGCTTTCTCGTCGAAGGTTTCTTCCCAGCGTTCCTGCCTATTTTGCTGGCACAAATCATTTGGGGTTTGGGTTACACCTTCACTTCAGGCGCGACACAGGCCTGGATCACGGATGAGATCGGCGAAGATGATGCCAACAAGCTGTTCCTGCGCGCCACACAGATCGGCTTGTTCGCATCCCTAATCGGCATGGGGTCAGCCATACTCATCGGTGCAAATAACGTTGCCATGCCGATTCGAGCTGGCGC
>DATDRD010000419.1:0-2869 GCA_035291925.1 Anaerolineales bacterium | reverse complement strand
CACGCTCCCAGTAACCCGTACAGTGCCTGAGCATTTCCAATGATTTGTCCACACCCACAACAATGGTGTTCCCCACGCGGCGTGTGAACCACTGCATCTCGACTTCGATGTCGCCAACACCAATGTTCTCAGGCGAAACGTTCACGGGCAGGTTGTGATGCTGACCTGAATAGGTATATCCCTCAGATGCCAGCGTGGTGAGCATGCGGCCAATATTCTCGAAGTATTTATCCGAGTACCAGCCGCGGCGCATACGTTCGATGTCAAGTTTAAAGGTTTCATTGGTGAGGCGTTTGTTATCGAAGATCGACATAGGTTCTCTCTCGATGAGGCCTGAATAAGTGGGTATGAGTTAGACGAGTAAACAGGTACACAAGTAGACAGGTACAGCTCTTAGGCTTATGCGTTGTGTACTTGGCGTCCTTCGTGTTTAAAGAAAGGTGTCCGTTGATTTTACAACATGCATTCCCGCTTTTGCGAATCTTTCATAAGCCGCGTCTGCCGCATCGGTATGATCCACCACGCCGGGCACGACGACGGGCGAACTGCAATCTTCGAGCAAATACACTTTCTTCGCAAGTTCGGGATCCACAGCATTAATATCTTCCAGCAAATCTGAGACTGTCCAGGCGACGCAGTGACTCTTGGCCTGTCCTGCGATAATCAACCTGTCGAATTGCTGCAATTTCTCGATGAACCTTGGGTCATGAGTCCCCAGCATTTCACTCATAGGGCCTGTCAGCACTTCGGGACCGATGACCGAGTAATTTTCCGTAAACGGTGTATCACCCTTGATCACGATATCCGGCTGTGCGAGCCGCGCCACTGAATGGAAAAAGATCGCTTCTTCCACAGATGAAACAAGCGCATGACCAATCCCGCCCAGCATGGCGTGGTAGGGCCAGATGGTCAGCGCGTACTTGCCCCTTTTATCCAACTCCTCAGCATAATGGATCATCATCTCCTGACCGTATTCAGGCGCAATGCCAAACTGAGGCGAGAGAGCGGGATTGAACGTCCATTTGCCAGTGTGTAAGTCGGAGGCATGTATATCGGTGTATGGCGCGGGGTGATTGCCATCTTCAGCAACGAAGAAAATGGGGTGGAAGACCTGCATGGTCATGTGTGTGTCCATGGTGGCAGTGATGTGGGTAATGTTCCCCAAATTGTGATAGATGAATTCACACAGGCGCGCGTTGTCCTCCACTGCGCCCTGCCCACTGCGGCCACCGACGTAAAGTTCAAAGCCGGGGATGCAGAAGGTGTTTTGCACATCGATCAGCATCAGCCAGGTTTTTGTCGGATCAAAGGAAACAGGCTGAAGTGCGTGCTGACGCGCCCAGTCCCGCGCCTGCCTGGCGCGTTCTTCGTATGGAACCCGCCAGACAGCACCGACTGTGCCCGGGTCGTAAAATTCAGGTAAGGGTAAAGGGGATATATCCATTTTATTTTCGTTCCTCGTTCAAAACGAAATGGCAATTGATTGTATTCCACTGCGTTTGCATGTCAAGTGTAACGCATCTAGTTGACTTTTTTGCCTGAAACCTTTACACTAAGTGCAAATCAATTGAGCGCCTTCGAGCGCGTTTTGGAGGAAAATTTATGGCCTCTCAATACCAACTGATCATGAGAACGGGACCTACGCCCGGCGCGGCTTACACCCTGGAAGGCGACCAGCTCATGATCGGCCGCGATTCCACGAATGAGATCGTGATCAACGATGCAGAAGTTTCACGCCGCCACGCGCGTTTGACCTTTCAGGGCGGGAAATATGTACTGGAGGATCTCGGCTCAACCAATGGAACGTTTGTGAACGGCCAGCGACTGGCAGGCCCGCGTGTGTTGAAGGCAGGCGAGGTCGTTTCCTTTGGCGAGCAGATTGTGCTGGTGTTTGAGGTGGTATCCATTGACCCCGGTGCGACAGTGATGTCGCCACGGGCGGCTGCAGTGCCGGTGGCTTCTCGCCCCACCCTTATTCCTGCTCCCCCACCTCCTATGGAGTATGCCGGCAGTATTCCAGAAAACCCTGTATCAGTGACTCCTGTACCTGTAAGGGAGAGAAACCTGACAACCTTAATCATCATCGGCGTGGGCGCTCTGGCTTTCTTCTGTTTGTGTGGGGCGTTCTTCTGGTGGGTGGACGCAACCTTTCGCTGGTGCGTTTTCTTCCCATTCATTTCAGGATGTTGATCGTCAACGATTTGCACCCCGCGAGGACGTTTGGATCGCGGGGTGTTTTATTTTATGGTTGCAAAAGCCCTGCCTCTTGGCTAGAATATAGATAGTTTCGGAGAATAGTTATGATTCAACCATCTGCGGCTTCACCACGCTGGAGTTCAACGACCAAATTACTGGTCGGTCTGATCATTATTGGCATTATCGCCTTTTTGTTATACCGGTTCACGAGTCTTGTTCCCAAGTTGTTGATGATCTTCGTTCTGGTCTATCTCCTGCACCCTGTTACCGCCGCGTTCTCGCGTGGTCTTGGGATTTCCTGGAGGGCCTCGGTCAATATCCTTTATTTGTTGATCGTGATCGTTCTGATCGGTTTGCTCGCATGGGGAGGCGTGGGTCTCGTTCAGCAGGTGCAAAGCCTCATTATTCAGGTCCAGACCGTTGTCGCCAACCTGCCATCCTATGTGGCAAATATTTCCGGACAGGTCTTTCAGATCGGGCCATTTGCATTGGATATGCGTACGGTCGATCTCAAGGCAATCAGCCAGCAACTGCTCTCATTGATCCAGCCGCTGCTCGGGCGGACAGGCGATCTCGTCGGCACGCTGGCTGGAGGTGCAGTTGAGGTCTTTGGCTGGTCGTTGTTCATTTTGACCGTTTCGTACTTCGTCATGGTTGAAAGTAATGGTCTGCG
>DATDRD010000418.1:0-6700 GCA_035291925.1 Anaerolineales bacterium | reverse complement strand
GTACGCCAGGCGTTCACCTTTGATGGCCTGATCCAGTCTGCTTCGAACCCCTCCCAGGCGGGGCAGTTCCAGCGGTTGTACTGGCAGGCTGGCGCGTACTCTAAAGTTGACAAATTCCACGGGAATCTCAGGATAGGTGCGCCCATATAGTCGTTCATAAGTTTGGTCGAACTGGCGGCGCAAATCTGCTGGATCCAAATCGGTGAAGGACCCGTCTGGGAGAGGTAGATTGGTTTCAGAACCCTGACCAATAAACCGCGCCTCTACCGAGCGAGTGAATGAGATTTCAGCGGTCGCGCCTGCCGTTCGCAGGGTACGCTCGCCGTCAGCTTCCATCTGGCGAAATAAGGTCTCCACTTCATCAAAGTTTGCCCCTATCAGAGGCGTTTTATGGCTGCGAACCAGATCGAAAGCGCGGGGCGCAGTGAAGAATCCTAAAGCCGAGCCTACACCGGCGTTGGGTGGCACAATCACTTTTGGAGCGCCCAGTTTGCGGGCAAGTCCATACGCATGAACCGGACCAGCGCCTCCAAAGGCAGCCAGGGTTACCAGTTTGGGATTTCCACCGCGTTCTGCGATGTGGGTTTTGGCTGCAGCCGCCATTGTCTCGTTGATCAAGTCGTGAATGCCCCAGACTGCCTGGATGTAGGACACACCCAAGGGTTGGGCGAGGCGTGTTTCGATACTGTTCCGGGCAGCAGCAATATCCAGCTTCATATCTCCACCGAGGAAATAATCCGCGTCCAGGTAACCAAGCAAGAGATCCGCATCGGTGACTGTAGGTTCTGTGCCGTCCAAGCCATAGCAAATCGGGCCTGGATCGGCGCCAGCGCTATCTGGACCTACCTGGAGAGTCCCCAAGCGACTCACCCTGGCAATGCTGCCACCCCCAGCGCCAACCTCCATCAAATCCACCACTGGAACTTGAATTGTAAGCCCGCTTCCTTTCATGAAGCGTTGTACGCGCCCAACTTCGAAAGTGGGGACGACCCCAGCAACGCCATCCTGTATCAAACAGGATTTAGCAGTGGTGCCCCCCATATCAAAGCAGAACATTTCAGGAAGATCAAACAATCGGCTATAGTATTGGCCGGCAATCACAGCCGCGGTGGGACCAGACTCGATGATCCGAACTGGGAATTCGGCAGCCGTCTCTACGGAGGTAATGCCGCCACTAGACAACATGATGAATAATTGTCCGGTGAAACCGAGGGAACTTAACCGGTTGAAGAGCTTCCGCAGGTAACTTTCGGTGAGCGGCTTGACATACGCGTTAGTGACGGTTGTACTGGTGCGTTCATACTCTCGAATCTGGGGCAGAACTTCGTAGGATATGGAAACGGAAATTTCCGGGAATTCCTTGGCAAGGATCTTTTTGAGCGCTAGTTCGTGAGCGGGGTTCTCGAAGGAGTTGAGCAGACAGACTGCAATTGATGTCACCCCTTCTCCGACCAGCGTACGTATCGTTTCCAAGGCTTGTTTTTCATCCAACGGTTTCAGAACGCTGCCGTCGGTACGGACACGTTCATTTACCTCCAACCGCAGCCATCGCGGTACGAGCGGTTCGGGGTATTCAGCAAAAATATCGTAGGGCGCATAGCGGAATTCTCGCCCGAGTTCCAGTACATCGCGAAAACCCTGTGTAGTGATCAATCCTGTGCGAGCTCCTTTACGCTCGATGATGGCATTGATAACCAAAGTGGTGCCATGGATAACTTCCTTCATTTTCCCAAGTAGACCAGGAATCCGCTTTGTTAAGGCCTGAATCCCTTTCTCGATAGCGTCAGAGGGATCACCTGGCGTAGTCAGGCATTTGTATACCATGATCTTGCCAGTTTCATCGTCGAGGAGTACAAAATCAGTGAAGGTTCCGCCAATATCGCAGCCGAGGCGCATAAAAAATTTCTCCTGTTATAGTTTCACGGGTTCTGAAAACTCGCCGAATACTTCTTTCAATACGCCCGTAATTTCGCCCAACGTCGCGTATGCTCGAACGGCTTCCAGTAAAGACGGCATTAGATTTTGATCGCTGCTGGCGGCATCGCGGACTTTTTCCAGCGCGGCTTTGACCGCATTTGAATCACGGCGCGCGATCACTTCTGCGGTGCGGCGAATCGACTCGTCAGCCTGTTGCGGGTTATAAGGATGCAAAGCTACATCCCGTTTTTCTTCTTCCATACGATAGCGATTGACTCCCACCTTCGGGATGGAACCATCCTGAATACCTTTTTCATAAGCAAAGGCTTGATGCGCCACTTCCCCCTGGACGATACCCGCGCTTACCGCCTTCACAATTCCGCCCCACTCATCCTCCACTCGCTTCATTTCTGTAACAATGCGCGCTTCGATCTCGTTGGTCAGGCTTTCTACATAGTACGAACCAGCCAGCGGATCCACCGTGTCGCCAATGCCCATTTCTTCAATCAAAATTTGCATGGTGCGGAGTGAGATCAGCGCGGCTTTCTCGGTGGGGATGGTATGGGCTTCATCGTAACTGCACAGCGCCATGGTCTGCGTGCCGGAAAGAGCGGAGATCAAAGCGTAATACGCGCCGCGCACGATGTTGTTTTCCGGCTGTTCGATGGTCAAGCCGCCGCCGCCGCCGCCGGCGATCATTTTCATCATCATGGTGTTGGGATTCTTCGCGCCGAACTCGTCGCGGATGATCCGCGCCCACAAGCGCCGCGCCGCGCGGAATTTGGCGATCTGCTCGAAGAAATTACCGAAGATATCGAGGTTGAATGAAATCTGTCCCGCGAAATCGTCAACGTTCAAGCCGCGCCCCAATCCGCGCTTGATATATTCCTTGGCAATGGCGTAGGCGTAGGCGATCTCTTGCACGGGGTTGGCGCCCGACTCGCGGATGTGATATCCGCAAACCGAGACGGGATAGTATTTAGGCGCGTGACGGGCGCAGAACTCGATGGTGTCGCCGATCAACCGGACGCCCGGCTCCACCGGAAAAATCCAAGCCCCGCGCCCGATGTATTCTTTGAGGATGTCGTTTTGGGCGGTGCCGCGCACTTCCGCCAATGGGATCCCCTGCTTCTCGGCAACGACAAAATACATTGCCATGATGGGCGCCGCGACAGCGTTGATCGTGAGCGATACGCTGATCTGATCGAGTGGAATCCCCGCGAAGGCGACCTCCATGTCAGCCAGCGTGTCTACCGCCATCCCAACCCGCCCGACTTCCCCTTCCGCCAAAGGATCGCTGGAATCCAACCCCATCTGCGTGGGGAGATCGAAGGCTACGTTTAGGGCGTTTTGTCCATTTTCGATCAAGAATTTGAAACGTTGATTGGTTTCGTGCGGCGCGCCAAACCCGGCATACTGGCGCATGGTGAAGGGGCGCTGCCGATACATATAAGGGTGGATGCCGCGCGTGAAGGGAAATTCCCCCGGTTGCCCAATCTCTTGTTTGGGATCAACGTCTTCAGGGTTGTAAACCGGTTTGACCTGGATACCAGATTCCAAAACAACTTCTCGGATCTTAGCGCTCATAAAGACTCCTGTCTATTTACGAAGACCCTAAACGTTTTAGGAAACCTTTAGTGTCTTGCTCTGGATAAAGGAAGCGATTTCATCGAACGGACTGCCGGTTGGAAACACGCCAACGACGCCCAAGGCCTTCAGGGATGGGATATCTCTTTCAGGGATATTGCCGCCAATCAGGACAATCTTGTCGTCCATGCCTGTCTGTTTCAATTTAGCCATCAGTTTCTCGGCGATGGGCAGGTGCGCGCCGGAAAGAATGGACAGACCAATTACATCCACATCTTCTTCAAGGGCGGTATCGAATATCTGATCAACTGTCTGATGAAGTCCCGTGTAAATCACTTCGAAACCGGCATTCCTCAGCGCAATGGCAACCACTTTTGCGCCCCGGTCATGACCGTCGAGTCCCGGCTTGGCAATGAGAATCCGTATAGGTTTTGTTGTCATGTATTACTCCATAATGTCACTGCGAGCGCTGGTCGAGAAGCGGAGCGTATCGAGACCAAACGAAGCAGTCTCCCAATGCCAGGGGATTGTTTCGTCGTCGCTCCGCTCCTCCTCGCAATGACGTTTCTTATTTTTTACGCTGCGCAGGTACGCCCATTTCGCGGGCAATGTTGGTGCGAAGTATTTCCGATGTGCCGCCGCCATACAACAGGAAACGCGCGTCACGATAGTAACGTTGAGCATCGTATTCCATGGCGAAACCGTAACTGCCATAAATGCGCGTACATTCGTCGGCGATAAAGTTGGCAGCCTCCGTTGCGAACAACTTAGCCATGGACGCTAATTTAACATCGCGACGTCCCGCATCTATATCCCGCGCGGCGCGATAAACCAGAGCATCAGCAGCCTCAAGCCGTGTGCCCATCTCCGCAATTTTATGCGAGATCGCCTGGAAGTCGGCAATTGGGCGTCCAAATTGTTCTCTTTCGTTGGAATATTTAATCGCAGAATCCAGCGCGGCTTGTCCCAACCCCAATGCCAGCGCCCCAGTCATGACTCGAATCTGGCACAGGATTTCCCCTAGATTCTTAAAGCCGGTTCCCTGCTTGCCCAGCAAATTACCAGCCGGGACTTGAACTGCATCCAAAATCAATTCTGATGTTTCAGAGGCGCGCACGCCCAACTTGTTGATTTTGCGTCCCACTCGCACCCCGGGCATCCCTTTCTCGACCAGAAAAAAGTCGATTCCTTTGAACCCCGCCTCAGGGTCGGTTTTAGCGGCGACGGTAAAAAAATCAGCCATTGTCGCAGAGGTGATCCACATCTTCTGTCCTGTGATGATCCATCCATCCTCCGTCGGTGTGGCGCGCGTGACAATGCCGCCCAGATCGGAACCAAAATCCGGTTCGGTCATGGCGATGGTTCCAATCTTTTCGCCTCTCAACGCGGGTTCAACCAATCTTTTTCGGTGATCGTCGGAGCCAAAGCGAAAGACCAGGTCGGTACCCATCAGGGTCTGCATGGCAACCACTGCGCCCAGCGACAGCGAACCGCGCGCCAACTCTTCGATCATCATGCAGTACGTGAAAAAATCAGCGTCCATTCCGCCCACGGATTCGGGATACCGCAAGGCGAAATAACCGTTGACCGCGCAGCGTTGGAAAAGCTCGCGCGGAAATTCGCCCTTCTCGTCCAGCTCTTGCGCCGCAGGAATGACTTCCCGCTCTACGAAGCTGCGGACAGAATTACGGAAAAGAGTCTGTTCTTCAGTCTGTGAAAAATCTTTCATCGGATTATCCATTACTAATCAGCCATGTCATTGCGAGGAGGGCGTTCTTCCCGACGAAGCAATCCCTCGTGCCAGGGACTGCTTCGTTCCTCGCAGTGACATTGGGATTACAGGATTCCCTGGGATTGAAGGGTTGCCACGTCGCAACCCAACGCGCCAAATACAACTTGATTATGTTCACCTAACCGTGGAGGAAACTCCATTGTCATTCCACGCTTGCGGAGGTGGGCGGAAATGATCGGAGGCGGGGAAATGGCGATTTCGATTCCCGTTCGGG
Source organism: Anaerolineales bacterium (assembly GCA_035291925.1). GTDB lineage: Bacteria > Chloroflexota > Anaerolineae > Anaerolineales > Villigracilaceae > Defluviilinea. The sequence continues at coordinate 1,190 of DATDRD010000418.1, read as the reverse complement.
GATCGCGTGCCTTCACCAAATGATCGGCAATCAACGGGTCGGCGCACACTTCGGGGATACGGTTGACCCGGGATATGGGAACTCCAACATTGTTGAAGTTATCTATCATTTCCTGGGTGGAATGTTGTTTTATGATCGCCGCCAGTTTCTGGTTTAGTTGTTTCACCGCGCCAATGCGCCCGGAATTACGTACGTATTCGTCTTGAGCGAGTGATTCAAATCCCGGTAGGCGCTTGATGGCTTCCCACTGCTTATCGTTGCCGACTGCCAGATAGACAAAACTATCCGCAGTGGCAAACACCGACACCGGAGCGAAGAATTGATGGGTGTTCCCGTGACGGGTGACAGGAATGTTGAAACTGTTCGTAAGCATTACGGGCGAAACCATCCACGAGACCGCGGATTGGAACATGGAGATATCCAATCGGGCGCCCTCTCCGGTGACAGCACGTTGGTAAAGGGACTTCATCACCAAGCCGTAGGCATGTTCACCCGCGCCTAGATCCACCATCGGCAAGCCGAAAACCATGGGGTCGTCGTCGGGTTCCCCGGTCAGTTCCATAAAACCGGCGCGGGCTTGCAAGATGGGGTCGTAAGCCGCTTCGTTGCTTTGCGGACCAAATCCGGTAATTCCAACCCAAATCAGATCAGGTTTGATGGCACTCAATGTCTCGTAATCAATTCCGAGTTTCTTGTACGAACTGGGGCGCTGGTTGGTGGCAAAAATATCAACCGGCAGTTCGCGAATTAGCTTGTGCAATAATTCCTGTCCCGCCTCAGTACTCATGTCGAGGGTGATGGACTGCTTGCCCAGGTTATTGGGAAGGAAATAGGCGTTCATTCCCTGCTCGTAACCCGTCTCGCTCTCCTGGTTGATCAAAACCGGCGATCCCACCCATCGGTTCGGGTCGCCTCGCGGAGGGGACTCAAGACGAATGACGCGCATTCCATCCATCGCCAACTTCAGCGTCAAGTAGGGCAGGGTGGTGGCTTGTTCCATAGAAAGAACGATGAGGGAGTCGAAAAGAGTCATGATATAAACAATTCATTCGTCGCGTTGGATGGGTTTTTTCTCCGCTAGGTGGATCAACACGCCAAAAGCATCCTTGGGATGCACAAAGGCTTCGCGCCAGACTTTGCCCTCGAATGTAACGCCTTTGCTATACGTGTGCCGGTAGGCAATACGCCCG
>DATDRD010000417.1:0-6525 GCA_035291925.1 Anaerolineales bacterium | reverse complement strand
TGTTGAGATCAATTCGAGCTGTTCGGGGTCGAGACCCGCCCAGCGAACGCGATGATAAGTTGCCTTGCGCGGCATCAGGGGATCCGTGGCAATGGCAATACGGAAGCCGCAGGCAAGCGCCCATTCGATCAATGCTACGGCATCAGGTCTGACACGCGTATGACCGCCCAATGTCGGAAAAACATTATCATAAAAATCCTCGATGACATCCGACAGCGCTTCCCTGGAAATACCCAGGGTCGGATAAAAGTAAGTTTCAAACACTTCCTGGAGTGTGCGCGTGGGATCCTCGTTTTCATTCATCAAGTGCATGCCGTTGACAAGCGCCCGCAGCATGGCATTGGGCGGGACGTGAGCCGACATATGCTGTGAGAGCGCCTGAAAATAGGCGGGCACAAAGGCTTCAAGATTGGTATCAAGCAGAGTGTCATCGAGGTCGAGCAGCAGGGTTAAAGGCATATTGACTTCTTGATATGGAGTAATCCCCATGACTGAATTTCAGGATTTGATTTCAAGCTTAAACGGCAGGGCATGGCATTCCCCACATCCGATATGCGGCTCCGGGACGTTTCGTTCCGTTTTTTCACAGTAGGCCGCGATCTGCACGCGGCGCTGAAACGCTGCGCTGAAAGGTCTGGCAACCGATGGTCTCAGCCTGAGATATTGACATGCATTCGCACGTGCAATTCCGGGCACCGGGCAGGTATTGCACAGATCACGCGTCCAGCGCTCTCCCGCCGGTTTGAGCAGGCGACATTCCTCCTCATTGCGGCCGCGAAAATAATTTCCATAGAAGTAGGGGCATTCAGTGCCGGCAGGTGTTCTCATTCCTTTATCTTAGACACGGGTGACGTACCCACCGGTCTCTGTGTTCACCCGGATGACATCGCCGACCTTCACGAATTGCGGGCAGTGCACTTCGAGTCCCGTTTCGGTTTTGACCTTCTTCGTGACACCCGTCGCAGTATCGCCGCGGATGGCAGTTTCGGCTTCCACTACTTTTAGATCAACCGAACCGGGCAGTTCAACATCCAGCGGTTCGCCGTTGTAAAACGTCAGCTTCACTTCCATGCCTTCCTTGAGGTAGAGGGCATCGTCGCCGAGCATCTCGGCCTTGAGCGCCGGTTGTTCGAAAGTTTCATTGTCCATGAAGTGATAAAAATCGCCATCCGTGTATAGATATGCGACGTTATGGAAATCCAGTCTTACATCCTGAACGGACTGGCCTGAGCTAAAGGTACGTTCAATATTTGCACCGGTTTGAAGGTTGCGGGCTTTCACGCGAATATTGGCATTGCCGCGGCCGGTTTTGTTATGGCTGTAATCCAGCACTTTATAGAGGTTGCCATCCAATTCAAAGGTAACGCCTTTGCGAAGTTCGTTTACGTCGATCATGCCTGCACTTTCCTTGGCTTTGTGAGATGGTTTACAAACGGCGGGATTATACCAGAGACATAAACTCGAGAGTAGTGCTCAATGCGTGGATTCGGATGCAGGTTCATCACGGAGAAGTTGGATCGCATGAGGCAGTACGGGCATTACAATCTCCAGGTTTTCGACAGCACCTTTTGGACTGCCAGGCAGGTTGATGATCAGCGTGCGTTTACGAATGCCCGTCACAATCCTTGATAACATGGCATGAGGCGTGATCTTTAGGCTGGCGGCACGCATCGCCTCTGCGAGACCGGGCACAGCGCGTTCGATAACCGCACGCGTCGCTTCGGGAGTCACATCACGCGGGGAAAAGCCTGTGCCGCCTGTGGTTAAAATAACATCCATTTCGCCGCTGTCAGTCCAGTTAATCAATCTCGCGCGGATGGCGGATTCATCGTCAGGGAGGACTTCCTGTCTGACAACAGACCAGCCTTCGGCCTGGATCTGATTCGCAAGGGCGGGGCCGGATAAGTCGGCGCGTTCGCCGCGCGAGGACCGGTCAGAGACGGTCAGAATTCCAAATCTTATCGTCATTGCAATTCTTTCCCGTATAGTTGGATGTCTTGCATGTGCTGCCAGCCGAGTCGCTGGTAATAATGCCCAACTTCCGAGTTATCCAGGGTTACCAGCAAGTAGCATTTTAGACAGCCTTTTGCATGTAATCGTGATTCGACCTCATCCATCAAATGAGAGCCAATTCCCTGTCCGCGAAAGGACGCGGCGACAGCCAGATGATAGATCAAGCCGCGGCGGCCATCGAAACCGCCGAGCACAGAACCAATAATATCGCCATCAGACTCTGCCACAAGGAAGAGGTCCGGGTCGCGAGTGATCTTCTTTTCAATCTCGGCCAGGGTGTCCGAGCGGCCGACATGAACGCCTTTTTCGATCCCTCGCCATAAATTTAGAACAGAATCGTAATCTTCGGGAAAATGAAATTCGCGGATTTGGAGCGCAGCAGTCATCACGAGAGGTCGTTACTCTATTCCAGTATCCCTATCAATTCAGCGGGCATGAAGGGCTTGAGCAGGAAATCGTCAGCGCCGCGTTGCAGACATTCCTCTTTTACATTTAGACCTGAGGTCATCACCACACGAACATCGGCGATCCGAGGGTTTTTGCGAATGGATTCCATAATATCCATTCCGCTTTGCTCGCCAAGATGCACATCCATAAAAAGAACATCGGGCTTTTCGCGAAGAACTGCCCCGACGACATCTGCATCACTATTCAATACAACCGTTTCAAATCCCTCCATCTTGAGCAGGGTTTGAAGCAGGGACACCATGGTGGGGTCATCCTCGGCGAGAAGGATTTTTGCCATTCGACTTTGTTTTCCTGGATGCCGCACTCTTCTTCGCCGTGTTCGGTTTCTTTGATTTATTCTTCGCTTCGAGGGCGGAGTCAAGCACGTCATCCACAGTTTCCACAAAAATGAATTTCATGGAATTCTTGATCTCGGCAGGAACATCGTCAAGATCCTGTTCATTGCGCTTCGGCAAAATGACCGTCCGCAGACCGTTACGGTGCGCGGCGAGGACCTTTTCCTTGACGCCGCCAATCGGGAGCACCTGACCTCGGAGCGTGATCTCGCCTGTCATACCCGTCCGCGGTTTGACCTTGCGCCCGGATATCAGGGAGACCAGCGCAGTCGCCATCGCCACGCCCGCTGATGGGCCATCTTTTGGCTGGGCACCCGCGGGGATATGCAAGTGGATATCGGATTTGCTAAAGAACTCATCGTTCAGCCCTAAAATCTTTGCACGCGATCGCACGAAAGATAATGCAGCCCGGGCGGACTCGTTCATCACATTCCCGATGGAGCCGGTCACCTGAAATCCTTTTCCTCCCGGCATGCTTGTCGCCTCGATGAAAAGAATGTCGCCCCCATATGGAGTCCAGGCAAGGCCAGGGACAACACCGGGTATGGATGTGCGCAGGTTCAGTTCCTCTGAACCTTGAAAAATCGGATGATCGAGATATTCTTCGACCAGCTCAGGGGTGATTGCGGCTTCTGCCAATTTTCCTTCAGCAATACGCGTTGCCACTTTTCGACAAACGGCGCCTATTTTTCGTTCCAGATTTCGAACACCGGCTTCCCGCGTATATTGACGGATGATCTTCTGCAACGATGCATCAGTGAATTTCACTTCGTTTTCGCGGAGACTGTTTTCGCGTATTTGCCGCGGGATGAGGTATCCTTTCGCGATGGAGATCTTCTCATTTTCGGTGTAGCCTGAAAGGAAAATAATCTCCATTCGATCACGCAACGGACCGGGGATCGTCTCAAGAGTATTGGCTGTCGTGATGAAGAACACCTGAGAGAGGTCAAACGCAACTTCAAGGTAATTGTCGCGGAACTCAGTATTCTGCTCCGGGTCGAGTACTTCGAGTAAGGCGGAAGCCGGGTCACCATGAAAGTCAAAGGTCAACTTGTCTATCTCATCGAGCATGAAAACCGGGTTCCTTGACTCGATCCGGCGCAGCGCCTGTAAAATACGCCCGGGCATCGCACCAATATACGTACGGCGATGACCGCGGATCTCCGCTTCATCACGTATGCCACCCAGGGATGCCCGTACGAACTTGCGGCCCATCGCACGCGCAATGGATTGTCCCAGAGATGTCTTGCCAACCCCTGGCGGACCGACAAAGCAAAGAATCACACCCTCCCGTTCACGGCGGATCAGATCATCGGAAGGCGCTTTGGCCTCATCCTTTCGGTCAAGCCGTAATTTACGGATTGCAAGAAACTCCAGAATGCGTTCCTTGACATCTTCAAGGCCGTAATGATCCTTATCCAATATCTCACGGGCGTGAGGGATCTCAAGATTATCCTCTGTCGATTTCGACCACGGCAGGGAAACCAGCCAGTCAAGATACGTGCGGATGACCCCGTACTCCGCGGCGGCTGTCGGCAAACGTGATAATCGTTCCAGCTCGTGTTTAGCCTGCTTTTCGGCTTCTTCAGGCATCTTGGCTTCTTCGATCTTTTTGCGTAATTCCTCCGCCTCGGCAGCCTGCTCATCCTTCTCACCCAGTTCGCGCTGAATGGCCTTCATTTGCTCGCGCAGGAAGTATTCGCGTTGAACTTTCTCGATCTCTCCTCGCGCTTCATTTTGGATCTTCTGACCAAGCTGTAACACTTCCGCTTCACGAACCAGCAACCCGATCAGTTTCTTGAGCTTTTCTGCCACAGAATCGATCTCAAGAATTTCCTGCGCAACCTTCAAATCCATGCGCTGGAAATTTGCAATTGTATAGGCCGTCTGCACTGGATCTTCCACCGATGTGATGGAACCGGCCAGTTCTTCAGGAAAGGAAGGGATCATTTGCGTGATCTGCTGGAATTGATCGCGCGCATTACGTGCCAGCGCGTCGATCTCAAGACCCTGCTCCACTTTTTCGGGAGCAAGTTCGACACGCGCCGTGAGATATGGCTCTTTCTCCACGAACTCGCCCACCCGGAAACGATCCACTCCCTGCACAAGCAGGCGGACTGTCCCATCTGGCGCGCGCAGCAAACGATGAATAATTGCGATTGTCCCGATACGATACAGGTCATTCGGTCCCGGCGTCTCAAGCTCGGGATCTTTGGACGCCAGCAGGCCGACCAGCTTATCGCCGGCCACCACGTCATCCACCAACTTGATCGAACGCGGCTGACCCACCGTCAGCGGAACAGCAGTATGGGGATACACAACCACCCCGCGCAGGGGAAGGATCGGAAGCACATCCGGATATTTGGATGATTCTGAAACCTGGGAGGACTCTGATTCGGACGAATCCGAATCTTTATCTTTCTTTTGGATTCGAGGCAGCATGGATGGCATGATCATGGCAAACAATTCATCGTCATTTTCGCCAAGCCATTGAAAAAGATCGTTAAAGCTGGTTTGCCAGCGTGAAGCAGGCATAAATTATGATTGAACCTCAATTTCTTTATCAGGTCGTATTTTGGGGAGATGAATGGTCAAGAATCCATCCTCATATTCAGCGCTCGCATTTTCCACGTCAACAGGAGCGGGTAGGCCCACACCGATCTCGAATTTCCCAAACTGTATTTCCATCTGCTGATAGGCCCTTCGTTCAGGAAAATCGAGGCGGTTACCCTTTATCATAAGAATATTGTTTTCAACAGCTACTTCGAAGCTTTCTTCGCGCATTCCTGCGATTTCCACCTTTATGACATATCCGTGCTCGATCTCATATACGTCGGTCGGGGGGCTCCAAACGTTCGAACGCACCTGCCAATGGATGGCTTGCAGGGTCTCACGGCGAGTTTCCACAAACGTTGAAGATGACTTGCGAATGATGGTGGGCATGGGACTTTCTCCTGTTGCGCCCCGCTCCTTTGCACCTTCCCATTTCTTCAGAATGAGAAAGATCAGGAGGGGAGTGCGCCCCTGGCGTGATTCCAACTGAGGACCGACAGCCTGGAAGGATCGGGGCACAATAGTTTATTGTATCGAATAAGAATTATACTTCTAATACGCCCAAATTTCCCACCTTAAATTGGGGCTCTCCGGGAATTTCCGTGGTATATACCCGGATTTGGGGGTGAGAGCGTGCGTACGCACGCTCTCACCCCCAAATCCGGCCCCCTTTCACGACAAAGCCTGGAGAACCTAAATTGGCGTTTTATGCCAAGATTTCGGACGTTATTCCAGCGTCTGGAAGATAAATTCTGGAAATCTCGACGGAATAATATTTGTCTATTGCAGTAGAATTAATATAATAAATGAAGCCTGATCAAAAAGCAAAGCCGAAGGATATTCTCTTATGCAACAGAGCCAACAGAACCACGACGAAAAGGACAACCCGGCGCTGAGTAAAGTCATCGAGCGGAACATTCGCACGATCATCCATCTCCGCACAAAGGCCGCCCGTGAACGCAGCCTGCAAGGCCGCATCGCCGACGCCATCACCTCCTTTTCGGGACGGATGATCTTCGCTTATGTGCATATCGTATGGTTTGGGGTATGGATACTTTTAAACACCGGACGGCTCGGTGTGCGTGCTTTTGACCCATTCCCCTACGGACTCCTGACCATGGTTGTATCCCTGGAAGCAATTTTTCTTTCGACATTT
>DATDRD010000416.1:0-3511 GCA_035291925.1 Anaerolineales bacterium | reverse complement strand
CGGTCTCACCTGATGATCATACCGGTTTTGCAGATGCATATCCGATACTGTTGACCTCCGAAGAATCACTCAGCGATCTAAATTCGCGCCTGGAAGCCCCTGTCCCAATGAATCGCTTTCGCCCGAATATCGTCGTCAAAGGTTGTGAACCTTTCGCGGAGGATACGTGGAAGCGGATCAGGATCGGCAATGTGGAACTGGCCGTCGTCAAGCCGTGCGCGCGCTGCGTAGTCACCACGATTGACAAGGAAACGCTCGAGCAGGGCAAGGAACCGCTCAAGACATTGGGCAGATACCGCCGGCACGAGCTCGGAGCGATCTTCGGGCAGAACGTCATCTCGTTAAACGAGGGCAGCGTCCGGCTGGGAATGAACGTCGAAGTCCTATCCTGACGACTCGGCTTCATTAGGCACTGCTTAACGCCGATTAATGTGCAGATTGACACCCCTTTTATCCTCCATTATAAGATTTACATGAATCCGATAAGAAGATTGTTCTGGCTATGCGTTATTTGGGTAATACCTGCATGCCAGACGCTCCCACTGCCAGTTCCCCTCCCAACCTTTGCGCCAACGCTCCTGCCGGGGCCAAGCGCCACGCCTAGTCCCTTACCCACCTCCACATCTTTGCCAACGGTTGAACCTGTCGTTCGAATCGAAACAGGCGATAAGGCGTTGTTCTTCGGTGATTTTGATGCAGCGCGCCAGGAGTACCTGGCCGCGTTCAACGACTCAACAGATGACTCTCTAAGGGCCGCCGCACTGTGGGGCCTTGGGCGCACCGAATTGGCGGATGGCCGTTATCAGCAGGCAATCGATGCACTGACAAATCTGACTAACGCGTATCCCGAATCAAATTATTCAGCGCGCGCCTACTTCCTGATGGGTCAGGCATTTTACGGATTGAATCAATACCAGGAATCCGCGCAGGCTTACAACACATACATGATACGCGTGCCGGGGGTCCTGGATGGATACGTTCAGGAATATCGAGGAGACGCGCTCAACGAAGCGAAGGACTATACGGGTGCGCAGAACGCCTATAATGCCGCCTTGAACGCTTCACGCCTGGATGATGGCATGGACCTGCAGATCAAAATCGCTCAAGCCCGCGCCTCTTTCGGCGACTACGCCGGGGCGTTGACCTTGTACGACCAGATTTTTGCCACTTCGACAGACGATTACATCAAGGCGCAAATGGATTATCGCGCCGGGAACGCGCATGTCGAACTCGGCCAGCTGGATGAGGCGTACGCGCGCTATTTGCACGCGGTTGAGAACTATCCGCTTTCGTATTATGCGTATCTCGCCCTGGTTGAACTGATCGATGCGAATATCGCAGTAGATGACCTCGACCGCGGGCTGGTCGATTATTTCGCCGGGCAATACGATGTAGCCCTTGTTTATTTCGACGGGTATATAGATGCAAACCCGGTCAACGATGGCAGCGCACATTACTACCGGGCGTTGACACTGCGTGATCTGCAACGCACACAGGAGGCAATTGATGAGCTGGATTATTTCATCAATGCCTATTCCGGTCACAACCGCTGGGTGGATGCATGGTCAGAGAAAGCTTTTCTTGAATGGGCAACTCAGGGTGAGTATGAAGCAGGAGCACAGACCCTGCTGGAATTTGTTGGCGCTGTTCCCGAGTCTCCTGTTGCGCCAGGTATGCTGGTGGATGCCGGGCGCATCATCGAGCGCGACAACCGTCTTGAAGAGGCTGCGCAGACTTGGGAACGCGTCGCGAACGAATATCCCGCAAGTGAGCAGGTTTCGTTGGCCCTCTTCTGGGCCGGTATCGCGCGTTACCGCCTGAACGACTTTGAGGGCGCGTTGGCCACGTTTCAACGCAGCCTGTTGCTTTCTTCCAAGCCCGAAGATCGGGCGCGCGCCTATCTATGGATCGGAAAAACGCAGCAACAACTGGGCGATGATGATTCCGCAGGACAATCCTGGCAGCAGGGGCAGACGATCGACCCAACGGAATACTACAGCCTGCGCGCCCGCGACCTCATCCTGGGCCAGGCGCCATTTGAGCCCCCTGCAGCAACCAATCTGAATCCTGACCTGGTCAAGGAGCGAAAGGACGCAGAAGCATGGGTACGCATCACTTTTGAGCATCCGCCCGATACTGACCTGACAGGTCCCGGCACGCTCGCACAGGACGCGCGCTTCATTCGCGGCACCGAATTATGGGAGCTTGGGATGTATGGCGAGGCAAAAGATGAATTTGAGTCGCTGAGGGAATCTGTTGCCATCGATCCAGCAGCCAGTTTTCGACTCGCCAACCATTTGTTTGAGATCGGTTTGTATTTTTCCTCAATCTTTGCCACGCGCGAGGTGTTGACCCTCGCAGGCTTGGAAGGTCAGTCAGCCTCGCTCACGGCACCGACATATTTCAACCATCTCCGCTATGGGTTGTATTATCGCGATGTAATCATCACAGAGTCCCAAAGATACGGGCTTGACCCGCTGTTCATGTTCAGCGTGGTACGCCAAGAAAGCCTATTCGAGGGATTTATCAGTTCCACGGCGAATGCACATGGATTAATGCAGATCGTCCCTGCCACGGGCGAACAGATCGCCAGTGAGCTTAACTGGCCGCCCGCCTATGATTCTGATGATCTATATCGTCCAATCGTCAGCGTGAGATACGGTGCCTATTACCTCGCTAAGAACAGGGATTTGTTGGGCGGCAACCTGTATGCCGGGCTGGCCGCCTACAATGCCGGCCCTGGAAATGCAATCGTCTGGAATGAACTCGCAGGAAATGATCCCGACCTGCTATTGGAAGTTATCCGTTTTCAGGAACCGCGTGATTACATCCGTGCCATTTACGAGATATTTAATACGTATCGAACCCTGTACGGTCCTACTCAATAGATGTCACTGCGAGCCTTCGGCGAAGCAGGCTCCCCGGCGAGCCGGAGATTGCTTCGGGCAAAAGAACCTCGCCCTCGCACTGACAAATCGCTACTTCCCAGCCCTGCTCAAGACCTCAGGCAGTAGTTTTGCAGCTTCCTCCACCTGATCAGTAGAGCAGGAAAAAGCAAATCTGATGTGCCCTGCGCCTGCTTCACCAAAAGCAGAGCCGGGGGAGGAACCAATTCCAGAAGAGTCGATCAAATAATTCGTCATCGACCAGTCATCATTTTTGCCCTCATAACCGGGCCAATCGGGCCGGATGCGCGCCCACAGATAGAACGCGCCGCCTGGCTTGAAGGCTTGCAGATAGGGCGCTTCCTCCAGGGCAGAAAACAAGATATCCCGCCGCTGTTGATATTCCTGCGCCATGGAACGAGTCGCGTCCTGGGGTCCCGTCAATGCCGCGGCCGCCCCATACTGGGTAACAGAGTTGACGCCGTTGATCGTGCACCGCACCAGCTTCTTGATCCTCTGAAGCAGGCGAGCATCGGTGATCACAAGATAACCCATGCGCAATCCGCTCATGGCGTAGGTCTTGGACATCGAATAAACGCTGATCGTGCGGTCCCGCGCCGCGGGCA
>DATDRD010000415.1:0-8062 GCA_035291925.1 Anaerolineales bacterium | reverse complement strand
TCTACTTCCACTTTGTAGTTGGTGTTGGTCAAACCGCCGGAAAGTGGATGAACCGAAACGTTTTTTCCCTTCCAATCATCTATCTTTGCCACGACTTCTTCGATCAAAGGGCCTCCGGATACTGGGAATGCTTGTTTCTACGGCCTCCGACAGCCTGCTGAAAAGGCATGTAGCCGTCAGACCTTATATTATCAAACAAACAAGAAATGGTGGTCAGTATTCATTCCAAATACTGACCACCCATACCTTCATGTTACCCGGTTTCTATTCGGGTGGAATTTCCTTGAAGGCGAAATCCACATTGATGCCCTTGGATCTCTGCGCGTTCTTGACAAGGTAGTACCAGATTGCCGAGAAAGCCAGCACGCCGAACACGACCCAGTAAGCCAGCGCGCTCGTGAGTCCAAGTTGCGGATACAACATGAACATCATTACCATCACGCCGCCCAGCACAAAACCGATCGCGCCGAGAATAGTCACCAGCGGAATGTTGCCAAGCTTGTACTTGGCGCCTGGGGAAGCCTCATACACATCCTTGGCGCGGTAGGGCAGCAACGCGCCGGCCAGGCAGGTAATAACGAACACGTAGCCGCAGGCGAACGTCACGCCGAGGGTCAAGCCATACCACGCGCCCCACAGGTTGTAAACCAGGATGACCGGGATGCTGGCGAGGAAATACGCCCAATGCGCATTGGCGGGGGTGTGGCGCTTCTCGTCCACCTTGCTCACCCACTCGGGCAGCAGGCGGTCGAGCGACATCGCCACCATGACGCGCGTCATGCCGATGTAGCAGTTATGCACGATCTGGTGCGAGTTGAGGATGTAGCCGAGGCCGATAATGATGACCACCAGCGGACTGGCTGTCAGCGCCACCGCGATGATGTTCGGCCACAGCCAGAAGCCCGCCACCGTGGCCTCGCCCACACCGGCCCAGTAGCCGGCTCCAGCCACATACAGGAATTCCGTGCCGACGGCTTTCTCCAACCCCGCGGCCAGGATGGCCAGCAGGATGCCCGTAAAGATCAACGAACCGACAATGATGAACACCTGACTGTTGAAGGAGCGCGCGTTCTTGATCTCACCGTTTTGCTGGGCAGAGTAGGTGGCCCACTGGAGCGAGGTCCACGCGATGGGAGCAACCAGCAAGGTCGCCAACATGCTAAACGGCGGGTTCAGGTCAATGCCTGCGGCGACAGATGCATCAATGGCAGTCTGCACGAAATTCTGCGCGCCGCTGACAGCCAGCGCGAAAGAGTCGATCTTGGCCATCGAAGTAGCAGGACTGCCCAGGAAGAGCACCACCAGCATCGTCACAAAGGCGAGAATGGTGCCGGCGATCATCACGGTCTGGAAACGGACGTAGTTCCGGAAACCGCTGATGAGGATGAGCGCAGCCACGAGTGCGTTCAAAATACTTGTGATGATAATGCCCGTGGAAGTGGTGAACCAGATTCCCAGGTTCGACATGGCCAAGCTCCCCATCGTTGCACCCAAACCGAGGAACAGCGGCGCAAATCCTAGATAGGAGAGCAGCCATCCCGAGAGAGCTACCCACTGAAGGATCCAGATCACGTAGCCAGACATCACCACCGTGAAGGCTGTCCCGCCGCCAAAAACGCGGCTTTGGAACACATAGTCACCGCCGGAACGCGGCAGGGCCGTGGAAAGCCACACATATACGAAGGCAATTGGGATTTCGATGATCATTGCGAGAAGAATTCCCCAGACCAATTTGCCTCCAGGCAGTGCTCCCGGCGCCCAAAGATATGTCCAGGGAAAAATCAATCCCATCGTCAGGATGTTATAGACGAAGGCTGAAAACGGGGACATCACACGCACGAGCCCCGATGCTTTTCGAGTGAAGACTTCCGGTCTCGCTGTTGCTGTAGCCATTGCGGTTCTCCTTTGGTTTGAACAAATCCAATAACTGGTTGATTCGACGACTTAGGTAGTGGATATTACGTCGACTTCTCTTCTTCCTAAAATCATGCATGCTATTTGGCAAAGTTACTATTCGACAATAGGCGCCTCCTTCAGAATACTTTTACCTGGAAGAAAATATTACATTCCTCAAACAAAAATCCCACGCCTCCTGCAAAGCTACGTCAGGCAGGGAGAGGACTGGTAGTGGCAAGCAGGCATTCGACATCATGATCCGCCAGGGATTCAACCGCAGAAGGGTCAAGCCTGTCATCAATCACAAGCTTATCTATCTCATCTATGACGGCGACCTGAAAATTGGAAACGACGCCCCACTTGCTATGGTCTGCAACGATGATGACCTGTCCTTTGGTGCGTTCGATCATTTGCCGAACAACTTCCGCCTCCGCATCGGTCGGGACTGTGCAACCGTGTTTCAGGCTGATCCCATCCACACCGATGATCGCTTTGTTGGCAAAGACCTGTTTGAGATTATCGATGGCATAACGGCCCGCAACCGAGTTGGATCGCGGCTGGTATTCACCACCAATCAAGTAATAAAGAAAGCCAGGTTCGCCCAGTTCAAGTGCGGCCTTCAGATTATTCGTAAATACGGATATACGCGCATCTTTGCGGATTTGGGACAGCACCTGGGTCACAGTCGTACCGCTGTTGATAAAAACAATATCACCCTCTTCGAGCAGCGACGCGGCCAGTTCTCCGATACGTCGTTTTTCTTCCGGGTGATGTTGCATCCTTTGCTGGTATTCCTGTTCGAAGATCATACGCTGGCTCTGGATCGCCCCCCCGTGTGTACGCTCTAAAATTCCCTTCTGTTCCAGCCACTCCAGGTCACGGCGAACAGTCGCCTCGGACGTTTCCAGCATTTCACAGAGATCGGCCGTTCGGACGATTTGGTGGATCGCCAGGTATTCCTGAATTCGCTCTCGCCGCTGGGCTGGGATGAGAGGTTTGCTCATTGACTGCTCTGAGTTCGAGAATGAAGGAAAATGCTCACATTGGATGCCGCATTATATAAGAATCTGAAGAAATTTGCAAGTTTTTGGTTTTTTCATTATAATAGGCCAAGACCATTACAAAACTGGCAAACTCTGATGACTCTCCTTTTCAAGCCACTCTTGCCTAATTCTCATCACAGGAGATGGGTATGACGAACGATTCAATCGGGATGGGTGATCAAGATCCTTCTGAACGTGAAAAATTTGAGAACGAACTAAAGCGAATCATAAAAGCCAGTGACGATTCCGGAATCCTATTACGAGTGATCGGGTCGCTGGCTTTTCAGATGCACTGTCCCCAATACGGTTACGTCCAGGCGGCATTGGGACGCGCATACACCGACATTGATTTTGCCGCCTATACCAGACAATTGAAGCAGATCCAGAGTTTAATGACCACGCTCGGTTATGTGGAAAATCGTGAGGTCTTTATTTCTTCAGAAGGCGAACGCGCCATTTACGATAAGGCCGACAGCGGTTTGCACGTGGATATCTTCTACGAGAAACTGGATTTCTGTCATGCCATCTACTGGAAGGATCGTCTCGAAGTTGACTCTCCAACCATCCCTCTGACCGAACTGCTCCTCGAAAAAATGCAAATCGTACAGATCAATGAAAAGGATGTCATTGACACGCTCATGTTGTTGCTCGAACATCCTCTCGGCGATATGGATACAGAAACCATCAATATCAAACGCGCGGCTAGCCTGTGCGCCAACGATTGGGGATTATGGCGCACCACCACCATGAACCTTGATAAAGTAAAGAAACTCGCACATGGCTACTCACAACTCTCCACGGATCAAAAAGCGAAAGTGGAATCACAGGTGAATGAAATCCTGGCACGGCTGGAGAAGGAACCGAAGCCCCTCGCCTGGCGTCTGCGCGCCCGCGTCGGGGACCGCGTCAAGTGGTACAAAGACGTTGATGAAGTTTAACGAAAGGAGTTCCTTATGGCAAAACTTGTACGCGACCTAATGCACCGCGGCATTCATACGTGCAGACCGGATGCGACGTTGGGTCAGGTCGCTGTCCTGCTGAATCAACATCATGTCCATGCCTTGATCGTTGCAGACGGCGCTGGGCGCGCGCTCGGCATCATTTCGGATTTTGACCTGCTCGCGGGCGAATGGCTTTCCTCTGATTCCGAAAGCCTCGCGACCATGCGGAGGTTGACCGCCTCGGATCTGATGTCCCATCCGGTTGATTCCGTTGAAACGAACATCCCCCTCTCTGAGGCAGTGAACCAACTCATCGAGAAGGAAATCGGCAGGTTGCTCGTGACCGAGAATGGCAAGCCTGTGGGAGTGATCTCCCTATCCGATTTTGTCTCCAGCATTGCCCAGCAGGAGAGACCGAGCCGTGAGGTTGTAGGCGATGTGATGTCGGATGCAATCCTGGTCTGCCGTGGTAAAACGCCAGTTCTCTCCGCGGCCCGCGCAATGACCGCGGCGGGCTGGCGGTCCGTGCTCGTTGTAGATGCGAGAGGAAAAACACTGGGAGTCGTCAGCGGCTGGGACTTGCTGCCTTTCGTCAAAAATGGTCTGGACGAAAACTTGATTGTTCGCGATGTAATGCACCCTGCCCTGACGATCGATATCCATGCCAGCCTGCGCGAGGCCGCAGATATGATGATCCAGCACCATCACCATCGCCTGGTGGTGATAGACCGCGAAGATCCGGATGCATTCCCACTCGGCGCAATCTCCTCATTCGATATTGTTGCCCGGATGGCGCATCCCAAATCCGCCTGGCAAACCACAACGTAGTGAAACCTTAACATCAACAGGTGTTGCCAGCGCTGGCAGCACCTTTGCATTTTCTGATGCCAATTTTCGCCCTGAGCGAAGTGTAACGAAGTCGAAGGGCGAAGATCAAGGAGCCAAACATGTCTGAGTTGCCCTCACAGGCACAAGTAGTTATCATCGGTGGAGGCGTGGGTGGGGCAAGCATCGCCTATCACCTCGCACTCATGGGGTGGAAGGATGTTGTTCTTCTCGAACGCCACGAATTAACGGCAGGGTCAACCTGGCACTCGGCGGGTCTGGTCGGTCAGATGCGCTCGGATGCAAACCTGACGCGCATGATGCATTACAGCACTGACCTGTATCGCAGGCTTAAACAGGAGACCGGTGTCGATACCTCCTGGCGCGAGGTCGGTGGTATCCGTCTTGCATCTTCTGCCGAACGCCTGGAGGAGACAAAGCGACTGGTTGGCATGGCGCGTTCCTTCGGGGTGCCGATGGAGTTGATCACGCCAAAAGAGGCGCAGGAAAAATTTCCGCTTATGACGATTGATGGCGTGGTCGGCGCAGCGTATACGCCGAACGACGGCAGTATTGACCCGACAGGCCTCACCAACGCGCTGGCCGTCGGCGCAAAGAATCGCGGCGCCAGGATATTCACCAACACAAACGTCGAAAAGATCAATATCACGAATGGGCGCGTCAGCGAGGTGGTGACCGATAAAGGTACGATCACGACGGAGATCGTAGTCAACGCCTCAGGCATGTGGGGGCGCGAGGTCGGCAAAATGGTCGGCTTGAATCTTCCGGTAATCCCGATGGCACACCTATACATCATGACAAAACCGATCGAAGGCGTCACGCGCGATTTTCCGAACCTGCGCGATCCAGATCTGTTGGTCTACTGGCGCGAAGAAGTCGGCGGACTTGTCACGGGCGGTTATGAGCGCCAGCCGGCGACTTATGGCATGAATGGAATTCCCAAGGATTTCAAATTCCAGTTACTGCCTCCAGACTGGGAACGATTTACCCCTCTGATGGAAAATTCCATCCGGCGCGTGCCGGCCGTTGAAAACGCAGAGGTCGTTAAACTCCTGAACGGTCCCGAAGGCTTCACACCTGACGGCGAGTTTTTGTTGGGGCCAACCTCCGTCAAAGGCTTCTGGGTTGCATGCGCGTTCTGCGCCCACGGGCTTGCAGGCGCGGGCGGCATCGGCAAGGTGATGGCGGAATGGATCATTGATGGCAACCCCGAATGGGATATGTGGCGGCTTGACGTGCGGCGCTTTGGTCCCAACTACAACAGCCTGGATTATGCGGCAGCGCGTACGCTTGAAACATATACTCAATATTATGACATCCACTTCCCCGGTGAAGAGCGCATCTCGCGGCGCAACGTGCGCGTCTCTCCAACTTATTTCAGACTGCGCGACCTGGGTTGTTCCTTCGGTGAAAAGATGGGATGGGAACGTCCGAATTGGTTCAAGCCTTACGAAGAAAAAGCGACTCACGGCCATGAACCGAAAGGCTGGGCACGCCACAATTGGTCGCGTGCCATCGGATACGAACACCTCATGACGCGCGAGAATGCAGGTCTGTTCGATGAAACATCGTTCAATAAACTGGAAGTGCGCGGCCCCGGCGCATTGAAATTCCTGAACTATGTTTGCGCGAACAATATTGATCAGCCCATTGGAACGGTCATTTATACACAATGCTTGAACAAGCGCGGCGGCATCGAATGTGATTTCACCGTCACGCGGCTTGCGGATGATCGCTTCTTCATCATCACAGGAACGGCATTCGGCCAGCATGACATGTCGTGGCTCTCACTCAACATGCCCGAAGATAGCTCAGTAACCATTGAAGATGTCGGCTCCTCCTATGCCTGTCTCGGCCTGTGGGGACCCAAAGCTCGCAGGATCGTGGAGAAAGTAACGACGGATGACATTTCGAACGCGGGATTCCCGTATATGACCGCGAAACGCATCACCATAGGAGATGTCCCCGTGCTCGCTTCGCGCGTGACCTATGTTGGCGAGCTCGGCTGGGAGTTTTACCCCCCGATGGAATACGGCCTGCGGCTGTGGGACACGCTTTGGGAAGCAGGCCAACCCGAAGGCATGGTGGCGGCCGGTTACAAAGCCATAGACACTCTACGCCTCGAGAAGGGTTATCGCTATTGGAGCAGTGAGATTTCGCCAGATTACACACCCTACGAAGCAGGTTTGGGCTTCGCAGTGAAACTGGATAAGGGTGATTTCATCGGCAGAGTTGCCTTGCAGAAACAAAAGGAGAGTGGCTGGATGCAAAAGTTATGTTGCATGACCATCTCCGATGACCGCACCATCGCCCTCGGCAAGGAGCCCATTCGCACTGGCGAACGGATTATCGGCTGGGTGGCGGCAGGCGGGTTTGGCTATTCGGTCGGCAAGAGCATCGTTTATGCCTATCTGCCGATGGAATGTACCAAGGTTGGCACAAAACTCAATATTGAGTTCTTTGGAGAGCGGGTGGAGTCGGAGGTTGTGCCGGCGCCACTATGGGATCCAAAAGGCGAGAGAATTAAAGCCTGATCCTGCACATCAATCGGAGGAACAAAATGTCGTTTTTTTCCAAGAAGAAAAGCAAAAAGATGACCCGTCTGTTCTTTGCTACTGACATTCATGGCTCTGAACGGACGTATAGAAAGTTCATCAATGCTGGCAAGTTCTATGATGTAAACGTCATTGTGATGGGCGGGGATATCCAGGGCAAGTTGTTGATCCCGATCATCAAGCAAGCAAATGGACACTATCGCGCGACCCTGCAAGGAACTGTTCAGAAAATTACCAGTGAGGCTGAATTACAGCAATTACAGGAGAGGATAGGCTTGCTCGGTTTTTACAGCCAGATCATGGAGGAGGATGAATATAAGGTATTAGCTGAAAAGCCTGACGAAGTGGATAAACTCTTTCACAAACTTGCACGTGAGAGACTGGCTTCCTGGGTTGAGCTGGCAGAGACACGGCTCAAGGGTAGCGGGATCAAATGCTTCGTAACCGGCGGGAATGATGATGACCCGGAAGTGCTGGAAGCGCTCAAGGAAGGCGGAGAGTCCTTTATCCCCTGCGAGGCGAAAGTCGTGCAAATCGACGATGACCATAGCATGGCAAGCGTCGGCTTCAGCAACCCCACTCCATGGCACACACCGCGCGAAATCCCCGATGAGAAGCTGGGTGAGATCATTGAGGGCATGTGTGCGCAGGTGCAGGACTTCGAACATTGCATATTCAACTTCCACGTTCCTCCGCTTGATTCAACTCTGGATTCCTGCCCAAAGCTCGACTGGACCACTGACCCACCCAGTCCCATCATGAGCGGCGGGCAAATCGTCTT
>DATDRD010000414.1:0-1667 GCA_035291925.1 Anaerolineales bacterium | reverse complement strand
GCAAAAGGTTGGATCGAAGTCAGCGATATTTATTGCAAAGGATGTGAACTTTGCATCAGCGCATGTCCACAGGAGGTGATGGAGCTGGACATGACGAGACTTACACCAAAAGGCTACCACCCCGCGCACATCTTCAAGGACGGATGCACGGGGTGTACTATTTGTGCTCTCGTCTGCCCGGATGCGGCCATCACGGTATACCGCGAAATTACAAAGGCCGCCGCTCCCGCCCCGGCATGATTTATTGTAAGGGCACAGCAGAACGATTGAGGATTTCAGACGTTAAATCTTCCGCTGGGCCCCTACGGAGACATAAATATGACACGTGAATTATGGAAGGGCAACGAAGCCATCGCCGAAGCCGCCGTGCGCGCGGGGCTTGAAGCCTACTTCGGCTACCCCATCACCCCGCAAACAGAGATCCTGGAATATCTATCCAGACGCATGCCCGAGCTCGGACGTGCTTTCGTGCAGGCTGAATCCGAACTGGGCGCAATCAACATGGTCTATGGCGCGGCATGCACAGGCGTACGCGTCATGTCCACCTCCTCAAGCCCGGGCGTAAGCCTCATGATGGAAGGCATCTCATATATCGCGGGCACCGAAATCCCTGCAGTACTCGTTAACGTCATGCGCGGCGGACCGGGTCTCGGCAACATCGCTCCTTCACAGGGTGATTACAACCAGGCTGTGCACGGCGGCGGTCACGGCGATTACCAACCGATCGTGCTTGCCCCCGCTTCAGTTCAGGAAGCAATTGACCTGATGGTCCTTTCGTTTGACCTCGCGGAGAAATATCGCACGATCTGCATGGTTATTCTGGATGGTTGTGTGGGTCAAATCATGGAACCCGCGCAGATGCCCGAGATGAGGCCGATCCAGCGCGCCAATTGGGATTGGGCAACAGACGGCAAAATGGGAAAGCGCCAGCGGCGCATCCTGACGTCCATTTATCTTGATCCCGTTCAAGAGGAGAAACTCAATCTCAGGCTTTTATTGCGTTGGAAGACCATTCAACAGAACGAAGTCCGTTATAAGGAATATTTCCTCGACGACGCGGAATTCGTCATTGTCGGCTTCGGGACTGCTGGACGCGTTGCGCTATCCGCCGTGCGGACCGCGCGCCAGCAGGGGATCAAGGTCGGCTTGTTGAGGCCGATCACGGTCAGCCCGTTTCCGCATCAGGTCATTGAGCAGCTTGTGGGACACATACGCGGGTTCCTGGTCACAGAGATGAACGCCGGTCAAATGCTCGAGGATGTCCGCTTATCGGTGAAGGGACGAGTCCCCATTGAATTCTACGGACGCATGGGCGGCATGGTGCCACTTCCTGATGAAATCCTGTCCGAGATTCAACGAATGGCCGCGGGACCTTTATCTATTGAGGCCAACCCGCGTGAAGAATGGTTCGAGCGCATGATGGCTCGGAACTAGAGGTGAGAGATGGTTACTGCTGCAGTCAATAATCTGGTTTTCAAAAGACCTGTAGGCTTTACCGATACACCAACGACCTATTGCCCCGGCTGTACACATGGAGTGGCGCATCGACTCGTCGCTGAAGTACTCGAAGAAATGGGCATCATTGAAAAGACAATTGGCGTCGCGCCTGTGGGATGCGCGGTGTTCGCATACAACTACTTTGATACCGATTTCGTGGAAGCCGCACA
>DATDRD010000413.1:0-6143 GCA_035291925.1 Anaerolineales bacterium | reverse complement strand
GCAGGAAGGCCAGCAGGTCGAGTTCACCGTCGAACAAGGCCCCAAGGGTCTGCAGGCCAGCAACGTCGTCGTCATTGGCTAATTGACTGACTCTGATCAAAAATCCCCGAGACGAAAGCCTCGGGGATTTTTTGTTTCCAACTCCAATAGCTACTTGTCACCGGAACAGCATTTTATACGCTGGACACGCCCGTATCTGCTTTACCACGTTTCAGACCTTCCCTGGCTTTTCTTGCCAACTCAGGATAATCCTCACGAATGCGTTTGAGATCTTCGTCGTCCAATTCCTCCGGTTCGAGGAGGATGATGCTCGAAAAGTTTTCAAAGAGTTCTACCTTACATCTTTAACTTGTTGAGGTGCTAGGTTTCAAGCGTGAGAGCCCTTTTCAAATATCACGCTAAGACCTCCGAAGGTGTCTCCGCGAAAGCCTGATGGACTCGTGCCTTTGTCCACGCGCAGGTTTTGGTCAACAGCGGCGCGGTGAGGCATGTCAGATCCCGGAAGATTAACACAAATGCTGTATCGGATAGGTGATAAAATAGCTTATCCGATACCGATACCTTTATATCTTCCTATGCTCAACCAACGCCTGCTGGCCCGTATCGAAGAGAAGAAAGCCAAACTGGATTCCTTGCATCCCCTGCCTCCCGCGGTAGTGAATCGACTCAAAGAGCAATTCACCGTGGAATGGATCTATAACTCCAACGCGATCAAAGGCAGTACGTTGACTTTGCGCGAAACCCAATTGATCCTTGAAACTGGAATGACCATCGGCGGGAAATCCCTGCGCGAGCATTTTGAAGTCATCAACCACAAAGACGCCATTGAATATGTGGAATCTCTGGCAAATCAAGGCGAACCCATTACAGCCTTTCATGTGCGTCAAATCCACAAACTGGTATTATCTCGGATAGATGACGAAAATGCCGGGCAGTATAGCAAAACGCAAGTCTGCATTGTGGGCGCACAACATGTCCCGCCGGAATCGTGGGATATTCCGCACCGTCTGGCGGGTTGGGAAAACTGGCTGAAAGACTCAGAGAAAAACATCAATCCCGTTGAACTTGCCGCGCTTGCGCATCATCGTCTGACCGAAATTCATCCCTTTACAGATGGCAACGGGCGTACGGCGCAGTTGGTGATGAATCTAATCCTCTCTTGTCATGGATACCCGCCCGCGGTCATTTTGCGAGTCAATCGCAAGCAGTATTATGGGGTCCTCATGCAAGCAGATTCAGGGAAGACGGAACCGTTGGTCAATTTCGTTGGGCGCGCAGTGGAACGAAGCCTGACTCTATATCTCGAAGCCGGCACACCGAAGACGAAACGTCCTTCTCCCGATGAGCAGTGGATTCCTCTTGCACAAGCCGCGGATGGAACCCCATATACTCAGGAATATCTTTCCCTGCTGGCGCGTCAAGGCCGCCTTGAAGCCATCAAACGCGGACGGGTTTGGTACACCACGCGAAAAGCTGTTAAGGCTTATCAGGATTCTGTAAGGTAAAATCAGCCCATGAACAAATTCACTGGCTATCGCTGTTCGCTATGCGGAGCGGAATACTCTCCCACTGAAGTTACCTACACCTGCCCGAAAGACGGGGGCAACCTGGATGTGGTGCTGGATTACGAATCCATCAAAGGCAAATACAAGCCTGAGGATATCCTCTCGCGCAGGCATGCATCGCTGTGGAGTTTTCTCCCGCTTTTGCCCGTCTCCGCGCCGCCCGGGGATTCGACTCCGCTCCACGCCGCGGGCGGGACGCCTGTTTTCAAGCTAACCTCGCTTGCCGCGAAACTCGGTTTGAGCAATCTATGGCTGAAGGATGAATCACGCAACCCGACGGCTTCCTTCAAGGATAGAGCCAGTGCGATTGTCGTTGCACGCGCGCACGAGCTAAAAGCTAATGTGGTTGTGACAGCATCCACGGGCAATGCGGGCGCGGCGCTGGCCGGCATGTCCGCCGCGATTGGGCAGAAGGCGGTAATCTTCGCACCCAGGTCCGCGCCGCCAGCCAAGGTCGCGCAACTGCTCATTTATGGGGCGAAGGTCATTCTGGTGGATGGAACGTATGACGACGCGTTCGATCTGACGATCAAAGCCGCGAACGAGTTTGGCTGGTACTGCCGCAACACGGGCTACAATCCGTTCACGGCGGAGGGCAAGAAGACTGCCGCGTTCGAGATCTGGAAATGGTGGCAGGAGGCGCACCGCGAACTGCACAAGCAGGTGAGTGAAGGGACCGATCACGCGCCCCTGACGGTTTTTGTCTCCGTAGGCGACGGCAATATCATCTCCGGGATCCATAAAGGCTTCAAAGATTTACAGGAACTGGACTGGATGCCGCGCCCGCCGCGTATTATCGGCGTACAAGCGAAAGGCTCCGCCGCCATTGCGAACGCGTTCCATGCCGATACAGAGGAGATCACACCTGTCTCTGCCAAAACGATCGCGGACAGTATCTCTGTCGATCTGCCGCGCGACGGGGTGAGAGCTATTCGTGCCGCCAAGGAAACGGGCGGGACGTATATCACTGTATCGGATAGAGAAATCCTCAAAGCGATTGCGGATCTCGGCAGGGAAGGGATTTTCGCGGAACCCGCCGGGGCGGCCGCGTACGCGGGTTTGGTCAAAGCAGCAGGTTCCGGCGTAGTGGGAGGCGAAGATCCCATCCTGGTGTTAAATACGGGCAGTGGACTCAAAGACGTCCGCGCCGCGCTGAAAGCTGTAAAAAAAGCGCCAATTATTGAACCGACGCTGGAGGCAGTCAAACGGTTGTTATGAACACAAGTAATGGCTGGAGTCTTTCCTTTAGATATGTCGTTGGGATCCTGTGCCTGGGCGCAGTAATTGCGTTCCTTCTTTATGCCCATGAGGCGGTGACAAATCTGGTGATCGCCGCGTTCGTGGCATATTTGATCCACCCGGCTGTTGTTTATCTTACTGAAAGCACACGCATGGCGCGCACGGCGGCAGTGAACCTTGTGTATTTCACGGCGGTAGTCCTGCTGGTGGGAATCCCTGCGACGCTTGCACCCATTTTCTACGATGAGGCGCAGATCATCGTTAGGGACCTGTTGGATCTATCGAACCAGCTGCGCATGACCCTTTCCCGCCCTGTGCATTTTTTAGGGCTGGTTTTTCATCTGGATGAATGGGGACAAAGTCTTTTTCAAGTGCAGAATGCCATTTTTTCTCCTGTTCCACAGGAGACCCTACAACTACTTGGAACGACTTCATTAAGCCTGTTATGGTTTCTGGTGATCCTTGTGAGCGTTCATCTGTTTTTATCTGAATGGCCCGGCATCCGTAATTGGATGATCAATCTGGC
Organism: Anaerolineales bacterium; assembly: GCA_035291925.1. Classification (GTDB taxonomy): domain Bacteria; phylum Chloroflexota; class Anaerolineae; order Anaerolineales; family Villigracilaceae; genus Defluviilinea. The sequence goes on along the minus strand of DATDRD010000413.1, from coordinate 2,813 downwards.
TCCGCCGCTTTACCGTTCTGACATGGAAGAGTTATACAACCGTATCTGCAGAGTATGGATGGCTTACCTGCGCGGCCAGATCGTTTTGATGATCATTGTTGGTGTCGTCTTTACCATCGCGTGGCTGATCTTGGGCATCCCCGGCGCGCTGGTGCTGGGTGCACTCGCTGGATTCTTTACGCTTGTGCCGGATGTCGGTCCATTCTTGGCAATGGTGCTTGCGGCAGGAGTGGCATTGCTCGAGGGTTCAACCTGGATCCCATTATCAAACTTTTGGGTGGCAGGGATTGTAGTCATAGTCTATCTGGTTTTGATCAATCTCAAGAATTTTTTTCTGCGCCCATATATCATGGGGCGCAGTGTCCACATGAACGAAGCACTGGTCTTCATTGCCATCATGATCGCGACCATACTCAAGGGCATCATCGGCGCGTTGCTGGTTGTGCCTGTGCTGGCCTCTGTTGTGGTGATCGGTGACTATATCCGGCGGCGGCTGGCTGGGTTACCTCCGTTCGAAGACGATGGAAGCAGGCGGTTCGTTGCACCCCCTGACAAAGTCAATCCTCCCCGACGCAGATGGACAAGCCAAGAGAGGCGTGAACGTTTGGATAAAACCTCGCCGGCACTCGCTTCGCGGCCAGATGCAGACTTGCCCCAGACGCAAGTGCCGGGGAGTGTCGACCCTTCGGGACGGCTTCGCCAGTCAGAACAACACTCTGATCAGGGTGAGCCCGCCTCAGAGCTACCCGAACCTGCGGCGCCCTTAATGGCCATATCCCGATCCCAACAGCTGCCTGCCCGGAAGAAAACCAGGAAATGAAGATCACTTATTCGATCGTTGCCCCCATCTATAACGAATTGGCCAACATCCCGGAACTCTATCACCGCCTCAAGGAAGTTATGGACTCCGCAAACGAGCCCTGGGAGCTCCTCCTTGTGGATGACGGTTCGACCGATGGTTCCACTGAATTGATCTGTGAACTCGCGCAGCAAGATAGGCGTGTCCGCCCGGTGATCTTTGCGCGCAACTTCGGGCATCAGATCGCCATCACCGCAGGCTGGGATTATGCGCGCGGCGACGCGGTCGTCGTTATCGACGCGGACCTGCAGGACCCGCCCGAGCTGATTCTTGATATGATAAAGAAATGGCGGGACGGCTATGAAGTGGTCTTTGCTGTGCGCGCCGAACGCGAAGGCGAATCCTGGTTCAAGTTGTGGACTGCCTCGCTGTTCTACCGCATCATCTATCGCATCACGGATGTAAAGATACCGCTTGATACTGGCGACTTCCGTTTGATGGACAGGAAAGTCGTGAATGTTCTCAAGCAGATGCGTGAAAGGCATCGCTTTCCGCGCGGCATGTCCGCGTGGGTGGGGTTCAGACAAATCGGTGTTGAGTACAAGCGCGCCGCGCGCGTGGCGGGCGAAACGAAGTATCCGTTCCGAAAGATGTTCCGGCTGGCAATTAATGCGGTCACAAGCTTTTCTTACTTCCCTTTACAGGTTGCCACTTTCTTTGGATTTGCATCGGCGGGTATTGCGATCCTTGCAATTCCTGTTGTCGCCTACATGCGCATTACAGGGTCGCAGGCGTTCTTTGGTCAGGCAAGCACGTTGATCGCAGTGCTCTTCCTGGGTGGCGTGCAGCTGATTTCTCTTGGGATATTGGGTGAGTATATTGGTCGTTTATACGATGAAGCCAAAGGCAGGCCGTTGTATATTGTCCGTGAAGCGCCGAAGGATTAGTGTAGAGGTTACGCCATTCAAATACCCTGAAGGATTTTCCCTTCAGGGTATTTTATGAATATACCATGTCTTTAGCCTTCCTCCGTGATAAAGATTTCTTCCGGGCCATGCTGGCAATCGCTGTGCCAGTTGCATTCCAGCAGTTGATTACGGCGGGTCTCAACATGATCGACGTGCTCATGGTCGGTCAATTGGGTGAGAGCTCTGTTGCCGCGCTCGGCCTTGCAAACCAGATCTTCTTTCTGCTCATCCTGTTTCTGTTCGGAGTGACGAGCGGAATGTCCATTTTCACCGCACAGTTCTGGGGCAAAGGGGATATAGAACAGATCCATCACGTGCTTGGCATCTGTTTGACGATCGCAGTATCCGTCGCCGCGTTGTTCTCTCTCGCGGCGATCTTCGTGCCTGAAAAACTCATGGGCTTTTATACCGAAGATGCCGAAGTCATCAAACTGGGAAGCGACTATCTCCGCATCGTTGGTTTGAGCTATGTGTTCACTGCGATTTCTGTCTCTTACATTTCGGTTCTGCGCAGTATTACGCAGATTACGCTGACGGTGATTGTTGCTATACTGGCATTGGCGCTCAAAACGGTCATTGCTTATTTATTCATCTTTGGGGTCGCTGGTCTGCCTGCACTGGGTGTACGCGGTGCAGCGCTGGGTACATGCATTGGATGGGTATTCGAGTGTATTTTGTTATTGGTCTTGGTCTATGTTCGGAAAACCCCGCTCGCGGCGAATCCGCTTTCCCTGCTTCATTTTGAGCGTCCGTTCCTGATCAAAGTGTTGCGAACATCCATGCCTGCCGCGATCAACGAGGTATTGTGGTCAGTTGGAATCACGACCTATAACGCGGTCTATGCCCGGATTGGCACGAATGCCATTGCGGCGGTCAACATCAATGCCACAATTGAAGAATTAATGTTTGTTCTATTTATCGGATTGGGCAACGCCTGTGCCGTGATGGTTGGCAACAAGATCGGCTCAGGCGGGAAGGAAGTTGCCTTTGAATACGGCCGCCGCTTCACGATCCTTGGTGTGAGCGCTGCATTGATCGGAGGCGTG
>DATDRD010000412.1:0-2051 GCA_035291925.1 Anaerolineales bacterium | reverse complement strand
ACCGAGATTCGTGAATGTATAAGTCGGTTGAAAAGGAGAATTGGCCAGGTCTTCCGGGTGGGTTTCGCCGCTCCAGACCAGACAGGTGGTAATTCCAGCGGTTTGCCCGAGGGCGATATCGGTATAGAGACGGTCGCCGACCATGGCCATTTCTGCGATGCTGAGTCCATATTTGCGCGCGACTGCATCGATGATCATCCGGTTGGGCTTGCCAACCACCAGATCCGGTTCGCGACCCGTGGAGGCGCGCACAAACGCGATCATGGCTCCGATGTCAGGCATGTAGCCGGTGGCAGTTGGACAGTTAAAATCCGGATGTGTGGCGATGAAAGGCAAACCTGCCCGCACAAAATCACAAAGATTCCAAAGTTTCTGGTAAGTCAGTGTGGTATCAAAACCGAGCACGATGAGTTGAGGGTTCTTGTCTTCAAGCTGAAAACCATGCTGGCGAAATTCCTCCTCCAGGGCAGGTGTGCCAACGACATAGACGGATGACGCTGGATGTTCCTGTTGCAGATATAGCGCAGTGGCTTCACCCGATGTGAAAACTTTTTCTTCAGGGATGGGCAGCCCAAGGCGGGTGATCTTTTCTGCATACATGCGGCGATGCCTGGAGGAATTGTTGGTCAGGAAGAGATAATCCCTGCCGAGTTCATTCAAGGTTTCAATGAAATACAGGGAACCATCGATCAACTCATTCCCCAGGTTGAACGTCCCATCCATGTCCAGCAGAAAACATTTCACGTGCATTAATTGTTCGTTATTCATAAGTTGATTATTCATAAGTTGATCTTTGCGGCCTGTTCAAAGACAGGCAGGAGGGAAAAATAGGCGGCGCGATAGAGTTGATAATATTCCTCGTATGCCGCGCGGGTCCTGGAATCCGGCTCGCGCGTCTCGATCACACGTGTGGTGAGGCTGACGGCTTCTGATAACGAATCAATGACTCCGGAACCTGCCAGTGCGAGCATCCCTGCTCCCAGTGCAGTGGTCTCCACGGTATCGGTGATCGAGACCGGCAATCCTGTGACATCTGCTTTGATCTGCCTCCACAGCGCGCTGCGCGCGCCCCCGCCCACCGCACGCATCTCCTGCAGAGGCAATCCCATGCGCAGCATTTGATCGGTGATGTCTCGAATCGCATAGGCAGATGCTTCGAGAATGGCGCGACAAAAATGCTCACGACGATGGGCAAGTGTGAAGCCCATGAAAGTACCGCGCGCCTGTGCGTTCCAGGTGGGAGCCATCGCTCCCATCAGGCACGGCAACATGATGAGACCCTCGCTTCCAGCTGGAATTGTTTCTGCCGCGCTATCGAGCAGGGTATAGGCGTCCACTCCCTCCTGAGCGGCACGCGTCACTTCCTGGATCGAGAACTGGTCGCGGAACCAGCGATAATTCGCGCCAGAGACGAAGCCGGGATTTTCCAGCAGCCACAGATCGGGATCCGCATGGCAATGAGTCTCGATCAGACCGCTTTCATCGAACAAAGCGTTTTGGCTGGAGGCGCAGACTGGTTCTGCTGTTCCCGCAATATCACAGACCAGACCGGGTTTTATCACGCCGGCGCCGAGGCAGGCGGCATGTTCGTCGCCGCTTCCCAGGATTACTTTTGTGGATGTGGCGAGTCCAAGATGTTCGGCTGCCCCTCGACGCAATGTGCCAAGTACGTGCGTCGCCGGATAAATGGGCGGCAATAAATGCATCGGGATCTCAAATACTTCACACATCTGCTGTGACCATGTGCGGCTTCGCACATCCATGAGCAGGGTGGAGGATGCGTTCGAATAATCCACGGCCAATTCACCGGTCAAGGCAAAGGCGACGTAGCTTCCCGGCAGCAGAAAGTGAGCGGTCTGTCCGAATAAACGCGGCTCGTGATCAGCAAGCCAGCGGATCTTTGGCGCGACGTGCGATGGGTCAAGATTCAGACCGGTGATGCTAAACGCGGCTTCCTGCGAGATCTGCCTGCCGGCGGCCTCACATTGTGCAACGGCGCGGCGATCCATCCAGATGATGGCTGGATGGAGGGGTTTGCCGCGTCGATCCAC
>DATDRD010000411.1:0-4366 GCA_035291925.1 Anaerolineales bacterium | reverse complement strand
CGTGCGGGCAATGACAACCGCGTTCACTGTCTCGTGGTCCTGATCGCCGATGGGGTGTTCCCGCAGGAGCATGATGCTGTCGATCAGATCTTTTTCATTGATTTGAACGATTTGCATTTTCTCAAGCAATAATTCCGCCAGGGGCAGGGTGAACTCTTCTGCTTCCAACCGGCCAGCGAAATTGACGGGATGACAAAAATCGAGCGTATTAAAAAACACATCTGCATGGCGGCCAAAGACGGGGTCGTGGAATAACATACGCCGATCGCCGATTAATTGCGTAACCTGTTTGTCTTCCTCGTAGCCAAGTTCAGTAAGCACCCGGCGGATATCCTTGACAAATCTGGGGTAGGAAGCAAAATCGAAATCGGTGAACTTGCGCCCCAGCCTGTCCTGGATGTAACCATATTGCGGGCAATGAGTCCGAAAGGCCAGGGCACCGATCAGGCGCATCATGACGTGTTTGTTTTCGTCCTGCGCGAGTGCGTTCAATATGCGCGTGCGTTCCTCGTAAAAGTCTTCCACCATTTCGCCGTATTTACCCATAAGGCTCCTCACTAAGCCGATATCAAGAGATGTCCCTTCACCCTGCCATTTTCCAGATTGATAATTGCCGCCTTCATGATGCCCTCGGCATATTCGCTGCCTGCATTGATCGAAAGCGTGCGTCCGTTCCGCACATGACCCGGTGATTCATGGATATGCCCGTGCAAGGTCAACAACGGCTGGACTTTCTCGATGAAGGCTTTTACCGCAGTTGAGCCGGCTGATTTCATCACGACCTGTCCACCCTGGGTGATGATCTTCAAATCCTTATCGAGATCAGGACAGGTGTCCAGGCCGGAGCCGAGAGGCGGAACATGGATAACCGCGATGGTCCGTTCTGGATTCTGGATCATCCCTGCGAGGGTGTCCAGCTTCTTTGCGAGTTCAGCTTCCTCAATGTCGCGTGCGCAGGCCCAGGGCGTCATGTTGGCATTGGAGTTCCCCACGAGTTCATAACCACCCTCGAGCTCAAACCGTTTCATATCCGGGTTGCGAATATGTTTGAACCCGGCAACGGCTTCATCGATGGAAGACAGGTCGTCATTGCCAGCCATGAAGTACATCGTAATATTTTGAGGAACAAGCTTTTCCTCAGCCAAAGCCATCCATTCGCGAACGCGCTGGCACATCTCATACTCGAAACGAGCTCCCATTTTTGCCGGATCGCTTTCCAGTTCCTGCGCCTCATCTTTTTCCAGGACGATGGGGTAGAAACCTACATTGCCGATCGCCCTCTTTAGGGCTTCGAGTTCGTCAGGGCTCGTAGCGGTTCTTTCCGCGCCAAAAAGGTGGGCCTGATAACGGCCGCCTCCCTGATGGATGACAGGTACCATTGCCTTGCCCGTTACGTCACCTCCCACGATGAGCGCGTTCGCTTTGTACTGAATACCTGATGCCAGGAATTTACGATAAACAAGTTCAGAGCCATGAAAATCCGATCCATATAACACACGGGTCAATTTCATAAAATTCTCCGTTCGTGCACGCGGTTAGCAGTTCGGCAGGGATCACCTGCCGAACTGCTAAACTTCTCTGCAAACAGGAAGGTTGAAGTGTTTGCAGGCCTAAATGGGCGGGACAGACTGGAAGGTCCAGTTGATATCAATACCTTCCTTGCTCATGCGATAGGCACGGGCAACATAGAATACGATCAGGCCGCTGATGATGAAGCCCGCCAGCGTCCCGAGCGTTCCCACTGCGATCCTGCCTCCCACGGCCGGAAACAGGAAGGAGGCGATAATGAGCCAGAGCAGGAAGAGAAGCGTGATGACACCCACGACGGTGATCACAGGTAGCTTGCCGACCTTGCGCTTCACAAAGGCGCTGGCGTTCTCAAACAGATCCGGTTTGGTGAATGGGAACAATGTAATGGCCAGCACCGGGACCAACATCGTCCAGGCGGCGAAGAACACGAAGTTCAACTGCGCTCCCATCACGCTTCCGGCCCAGAACAGACCCGAGGCATCCAGCACGCCGATTTCTGCGATCAGGGTGATGATGAGGATGGCGACGATCGGACTGTTGAGCGTCGGATGGATGTAGCATACCTTCTCCGGGATCAGGCGGTCGAACGACCAGGCGAAGATGATGCGGCTGCAGTAGAAGAAATAGGTCTGCGCCAGGTTGATCAGGGTGTAAACCCAGGCGATCGCCACAATCCACAATGGGATGATCGACGGTTTTAGGATCGCGGCGTAGAATGTGATCCAGGGCATGGGATTGGCATCTGCAACACCGGCATTGCTCAGATACGATTCTGCCGCAATCCATTCCAGCGGGACAAGCCGCTGCAGAAGTATCGCAGCCACTACAAAGATCGCCCAGGTCACGAGCAACGAAGCCCAGGAACCGGTGATCAAGGTAGACTCGGCCTGCTTGACTTCACCGGCAAAGAAGGTGGGGATGTAGTAGCCGTAGAAAATCCAGAAGCCCATGATCAGGCCAGCTAACGTCATGGCACCAACGTTCGGATTGATCAGCATGCCATTCGCCTTGGCCAGGTCGATGCGTGATGCGTAACTGCCAGCTCCCATGAATTTATCCCAGGCCGCCGGGAAGGCATCCCTGGCAGCCGTGCCAAGCTGGAAGTACAACACGACCCAGGCCAGCAGTCCCAGGAAGAATCCGACTTCCAAAATGCGCAGGATGGTGCGCGTCGGCATGATCATAAGGGTGAAGGTGATGGCCGTACAGATCGTGCCGATGATGGCAATCCCGGCCGGTGTAACGGACCAGCTCGCAAAGTTAACGAATCCCTGGTTCCCCATGACAATACCCATCGTGCGGAAAAGAACCGGAAGAGCCGTCTTGGGGATCCAGGCGATCAACGCACCCGCCACCATGGCGCTGAAGATCACCAGAGTCCAGGAGGCGGCAAACGCCAGAGGCGCGCTTAGGGTGCGGCTTGCCAGCGTATAGTCCGCGGCGGAACGAGGCATCGTTGCGCCAATCACGGCGTATGTATAGGCGTGGAACAGACAGAAGAACATGGCTACAGTCAGGACGCCTATGATGCTGCTCCCGGGCCAAACGCCAGCCACCCAGGAGAACGGGATCAGGCCCGAGGACGAAAGGCTGATGCAGTGGACGCCGAACACCATGGCGCCAAAGACTCCAATCGTCCTGACCAGGCCCGAGCTTTTGCGGGCGTAAAGTTTTTTCCCTTGTACGCCGGTAGATGCAACCATTTCAGCCATTGCTAGTTACTCCTTTCGAAAATTGATTCCTCATCGATTTTAGGATCCATCAGGGATGATTTGCTTGAAGGATGGCATCCTCCTTTCCTGACCCGCTCACGTGCCCCGCCAGGCCAAGCTCTTCGGTTTGAATATCGGAATGTATCCTTGCGTAATCACTGCGCAGAAAATCCTGGGAGAATACGACCGGCTCTTCGGTGTCTTTCTGATAAATGGCGCGGGAAAGCATCAGCAAGGGAGAGTTTTCTTCGATCCGCAATTGCTGCGCGACCGCATCCGCCGCCGCGACGGCCTCGACCGTCTGGGAGATCCTCCCCAGTTTGACCTTGTACACAGTGGTAAGGAGATCATGGATGGAACTTTTTTCCAGGTCCCACTCCTCCAATTCCGGGAAACGCACACAGGGAAGGAAAACGCGCTCCAGAATCACTGGAACGCGGTTGGCAAAACGCAGGATATCCACCCGGTAGATGGGATTTCCAATTTCAATTTTCAGCAGTTCCGCAAGTCGCCGGCTGGCCACGATTTCACTGAACTCGAGCAACTGGCTTGCAGTTGCGATATTGCGCTGCTGCATCGCTTCGATGTAGTTCACCAGTTCTGCTGATTCATAGGTGACTTTCGGCTTGGAAACGTATGTCCCGGAGCCATGCTTGCGCTCCAGCAAACCTTCATTGACCAGTTCCGTGAGTGCCCGTCGAACCGTCATGCGACTGACCCCCAGATCCTCGCTAAACTCACGTTCGGACTGGATCCTGGTTTCAGGAGCCAGCTTGCCTGAAAGGATCAACTCGGCAATATGCTCCTGGATCCGGCTGTAGAGAGGCTTATTGATTTCTTCGGTCATAAACCACTTTCCTTATTATTCCAAGCATTCCAGCTAAAAAACGGCTAAAGTGGTTCCTGGTATAGCGAGCGGCTCAAATCGTTAAGAAATGCGCTTTAATGGCCTAATTAAGCACCTATTTCTTCCATTGTACAACGTTTAATATAAATTTCAAGTGGGAAAACACAAATTCCCCATGCCCATTTCCAGCAAATCCCCGCTTTTCCCCAAAGTGGTATATGGTATACCGGAAACAGGTACTTCACTCACCTTCATCCACTCGCAAACGCAGGACCGT
>DATDRD010000410.1:0-2153 GCA_035291925.1 Anaerolineales bacterium | reverse complement strand
GTCGGCGCGCAGCCGCGCTCTGTTACCGCACAAGCGACCGCCCAGCCAACCCCGACCTTTGTCCCCACAATCGTTCCCGTTTCAGGCGCGCCGATGGCACAGCAATCCACTCCAACTGCAATACCTACTTCATCCTTTGACAGCACACCAGGGACTGAAATACCCGCACGCACAGGACCGCCTCCCGCATTGTCCCTTATCCTGCTGGGTGTGTGTTGCATTATGCTGTTACTGATCGGCGTACTTATACTGGGTGTAGTGGTTAGCCGTCAAAACCGCAAAGGCGGGGAAAATGGATAAGAAATATACCCGCGCTGATCATCGCGCCGAGCGCGCTTCGACTTCGGGCTTCACCCTCCGATCACAGCGTCCCGACGCCTTTTCGGGAGCACGAATCCTATTTCTGATTTCGATCTTTGCATTCACGCTCGGCGCAGCCGCGCCGCGCCCCGCGTCAGCTTTGCAGACTGATGTTCCGCTGGATCAGGCTTTGGTCCTGGAAGGAGGCGAGTCCACCAATCCGCGCGATTATGATCCCGCAACGACCTACGGATCTGGAGACAAACTTCTTTTCAGCGGCCTGGTCTCGTTTGATCCACATCTGAATCTCACACCAGACCTCGCAGAAAAATGGGATGTGAGTCCGGATGGAACGATCTATACTTTTCACCTGCGTGAGAATGCAAAATTCCACAATGGACGCGCGCTCACCGCGCAGGATGTGATCTATTCATGGGAACGGGCGGCCAGCCCCGCGCTGGAATCTGATACCGTGCTCACTTATCTGGGCGATATCCTGGGTGTAAAGGAAATGGCTTCCGGGCAAACCAAGCACATTGAAGGATTGACTGCCCTTGACGATCACACGGTACAGGTAACAATCGACGCTCCCAAGCCATATTTCCTCTACAAACTCACCTATCCCACTGCATTCATCGTTGACAGGGAAAATGTGGAAAGCGGCGCCGAATGGTATCGCCAGCCCAATGGCACGGGACCGTTTCGTTTGCACGAGTGGAAACGCTTTGAATTGATCGTGTACGAGGCCAACCCCGATTTTTACCTGGGCGCGCCGTCGCTGCCTTACGTTGTCGTTCAGTTGTACTCGGGCGTTGGAATAGGGCTCTATGAATCAGACGAGATTGACATCACAGGCATCAGCCGCTACGACGCCGACAGGTTTTTGGATGCTGCTGAACCCTTGCACAATGAACTCCTCACAGGAGTCAACCTGTGCACAGGGTATATCACTTTCGATATTACACGTCCGCCATTCGATGACCTGAACGTCCGTAAAGCGTTCAGCATGGCGTTTGACAGGCAAAAATATATCGACGTGGTTCTTGATGGGCACGCGCTCCCCGCACACGGATTGTATCCGCCAGGGCTACCGGGATTCAACATAGCACTTAAAGGTTTGCCGTACGATCCCACACAGGCACGTCAACTGCTTGCGCAATCGAAATATGGCGGCCCCGAGGGATTACCACCCATCGTCTTTACAGATGCAGGCATTGGCAGTTACATTGACACAGATATTGCCGCGCTGGCTGAGATGTGGGAACAGAATCTTGGTGTGACCATCACCGTTGAAAACCTGGAGCCGAATTATTTTCTGGACCAGATCCATTCCGGCAACCACGGTCAACTCGTTAGCGGCGGCTGGTGCGCGGATTATCCCGACCCTGAGAATTTTGCAGATGTGCTCTTCCACACCGGCTCGCCGCAAAACAACGGTGGTTATTCCAATTCGCAACTTGATTCGATCCTGGAGGCCGCGCGCGTCGAACAGTCTGTGACGGAACGCATCGCGATGTATCAACACGCCGAGCAAATCATTGTGGATGATGCCGCTGCGTTATTCACTACGCATGCACTTTCATATCAACTGGTCAAGCCATATGTAAAAGGTTATGTCTTCACCCCGATTGATATTCCAATCCAACGATATATGTGGTTGGAAGGGAAATAGTTTGCCCTCACCCCTGCCCCTCTCCCAAAACGGGCGAGGGGTTTAAGGTCTGGCTTCCACCGCAAACTCAACTCGCGCGATCTTTCCTCCAATGCTGTATACCATAAACTCAAACGGAAGACTTCCTCCCGGAGACAGCCCTTCGCTCGATTCCCACCTGCGGACGCCAACCACACGTCCC
>DATDRD010000409.1:0-2514 GCA_035291925.1 Anaerolineales bacterium | reverse complement strand
CAACCCGTTGAATGCCGAAGCTGTGATCAAAGTGCGCGGACGCTACCGTGATTTTGCCCTGCTTGAAACGCCCACGCTGGGTGTGCTGACGCGCTCGAGCCGCGTGGCAACGAATGTCTATGAAACTCTCATGGCCGCGCGCGGTAAACCTGTCTTGTTTTTCCCGGCACGTTTTGACATGCACGAGGTGCAAGCCGCGGATGGATATGCCTACAATATTGCCATTCAACGCTTCAACATGGATTTCTCACAGCAGATTGGATCATTCGTCTCAACCGACGCGCAGGGAGACTGGTGGGGCGGAGCGGGCGGCGGGACAGTTGCTCACGCGGCAATCGCATCCTTCCTCGGTGACACGGCGGAGGCAATGATGCAGTTCTCACGCATCCTGCCCGCGCGCATTCCTCGCATTGCGCTAGTGGATTTCAATAATGATTCTGTGAGCGACACTGTGCGAGTGCTCGAAGTAATGTTTAGAAGGTATCAAGAGCTATGCGATCTTGGCGATCAAGCCAAAGCTGCCAAGTATGTTTTGTATGGCATTCGGCTGGATACAAGCGGAAGTGTACGTGATGTGTCCGTTGAACCGTTGGGAGACCCGTCGCTTGATCTCGGTGTGAATCCGCGGCTGGTGTTCAACGTCCGCCAGGCATTGGATTCCGCATCAGAAAACTGGAATCTACCGTCGGCCTGGAAAGATGCGGCGCGTGCGTATTGTCGCAATGTGAAAATCGTTGTCTCGGGTGGCTTTAACCCGGAGAAGATCCGCAGGTTCGAAAGGCTGGGCGTTCCTGTGGATATTTATGCAGTCGGCTCGTGGCTGTTCAACAACAATGGCGGGACAGTGACAGACTTTACCGGCGATGTGGTGCGCGTGAAGGTGCATGGCGAATGGATCGACATGGCAAAGGTGGGGCGCAGGCCGCTGTCGAACCCGAATTTGGAGAGGGTGTGGTAGACAAATCCCCTCCCCAGTGGGACGCGAAGCGGTTAGGGTGAGGGAGAGGTAATCATTCTCTCCACCTTGAACGGCGTTCCCTCAACCTTCTCTTCATCAAACTCCCTCGCCGCCAGATGACCTGAGAACACAGCCTGCGCAATAATGTTCGGCGCTTCAGCGTCGCCGATGATTCTCAGTGAATTTATCTTTCTCTCTTCGCGAGCAGGCTTGAGGAATTGATACAGCGAATCATTTGGGTCCCGGTCACTCACCAACACAACCCCATCGCGTGGCAATTCAATCAAACCTCCTGAAATCGAATTTAACAAACGGACATAATCATCCCCAATTTCACTCAACACGTGCTGCGGATACAACTTTACTCCAAGTTTCATCAACTTGTGTTGAATGCGTTCCTGCTCAAGTGTGAACTGCGACCAGTAAGAAATCATCGGCGCGGGTGTGACGAGCGTGACGTCGCATCCCTGTTCGGCAAGCAATTCAGCCAGAACGCCACCCATGTAGTAATGGTCATCATCGTAGATCACAACATTTCCTGTTGGGTATTTTGCATCCATCAAATCATCGGGGCTAAAAATATTCTCTGAATCATATCCTGCAATCGGCTTCCATAACGTGCGTCCAATTCCATCGCGTCGCCATGTCGCTCCTGTGGCAAGTATGATATTCTGCGCGCCTGATTCCAGAATCTCTTCTGCTGTCATCGGACTGGATGGATAGACTGCAACGTTGCTCATCTTCTTGATCTGTGTCAAACGCCAATCCACAACGCGCCGCCATTCGTTCAACCCGGGCAAAGCGGATTCGCGTAACACGCGCCCGCCCAATTCCTTGCGCGCCTCGAGCAACGTCACTGCATAGCCGCGTTGACCCAGCGCCCGCGCGGCTTCCAAACCCGCGGGTCCCGCGCCGATGATCATGACTTCCTTATCACTTTTCCTCGGCGAAATAGCTTCAGGATGCCAGCTGCGCCGCCATTCTTCGCCCATGGTGGGATTCTGCGTGCAGCGGATCGGCACAAAGCGCGTATCGCCTGTCACACAGATATTGCAGCCGATACATTCACGAATATCCTCGGCGCGTCCTTCTTTGATTTTGTTCGGCAAAAACGGATCGGCAATCGAAGGCCTGGCCGCACCGACGAAATCCATCACACCGCGTTTTATTGCAGAGACCATGGAATCAGGTGATGTATAACGACCAACGCCAACAACGGGTTTCGTCGTCAACTTCTTGACGAACGAAATGTACTTCTCCTGGTGGCCCTCCTTTTCAAAGCGTGATGTCGCCGAGTCGTTGTTCCAGCCACTGATATTCACGTCCCACAGATCGGGCAATTCGGCAAGCATGGCAACCACGTCATGTCCTTCACCTTGATGCGTAATCCCAGCTTCGCCAAGCAATTCATCCACTGCAAAACGAACAGCAACTGCACACTTGTCACCAACGGCATCTCTTGTCTCTTCGATCAACTCACGCAGGAAGCGCACACGGTTTTCCAGGCCTCCGCCGTATTCATCCGTGCGGTCGTTGTAGCGTTTCAAAATAAATTG
>DATDRD010000408.1:0-6243 GCA_035291925.1 Anaerolineales bacterium | reverse complement strand
GATTGACTCTCGAACACGCCTGCCACTGGAGAAGCCGCCACGATGCCGTCCACATTTTTCGCCACCAGTTGTTGCGCGGTCTGGCGCGTCAGTTCTTCGTTATCGCGGGTGAAACAGATAATGATCATATAACCTGAATGACGCGCAATTTCCTCCACCCCGTTGAGAAAGGGATCGTAAAACGAATACATATTTGGGATAAGCACGCCGATCGTGTGCGATGGGAGGGTTGACTCCGTTGTAAAGAGTTTGTTCAAATCGAAGGACTTGACGCGCGTGCCGCGGCTCGGACGCGTTTCCACCAAGCCATCGTCTTCGAGGCTGTGATACGTCTGGCGGATCGTGTGCATGTTAATGCCAAGTTGATCCGCCACTGCGCGGATGGTTGGGAGTCGGTCACCAGGCTTGAGTTTTCCGCTCGCGATCAGCCAGGTAATTTGCTGTCTTAATTGCGCATGGATGGGGAGACTCGCTTGAGGATCAATGTGAAGGGGAAGGTGCGATGACGGCGCCATTTGGAGAAATTTTATCAGATTTAGAAAATGGTCTTGACTTTTTAAACTTGTTATACTACACTATAACAAACGTGTCAAACAATAGTTGCCGATTTATTCGCCAAAGGAGGCAGACCATGAAACGCTTTTTGTATTCATCATTGTTGCTGACACTAGGATTATTGCTTTCAGCCTGCTGGGGGACTGGACCCTTTCCCGCCATTGACCCAAACGACCCAACGACAACCCTTGAAGGGATTGAAGCCGCGTGGAACGCCTGGGATGTGGACGGAGTGCTCACCTATTACGCGGAAGATGCCACGGAAACAAACGGGGAAGGAACCTTTACAGGTCACAATGAACTCCGCGAAGTCTTTGAACGCGTAATTCGTCACTTCACAATGGAATGCGATAACTATCAGGTGGACGGGAACAAGGTAACCTACGAATGCACATTGAAGGGGCGCAAGGATACCAACCCTGTGCTTTGGACGGTCGAACGGTACGATGCAGTGCTAGGGGAGGATGGGAGACTTAAATCCAATATTTTGATCGAGACGTTCAAGCCGTAAATCAGGACAAAGACCAAGGAGTCTGTGATGAAAAAGATCGCGCTTCGAAAATTCGGGTATGAGGCTGAAAGGCCTTAGAAAACAAACGATCCACAATTTTGTCCAAAGGAGGCAGAAATGAAAACGTATCAAAAAATTTCACTTGTCCTGCTGGCGCTGGCAATGATCCTATCGGCGTGCGGAGGCGGAGGCGCTCAATCAGACGCCGATCCAGTTGCAATATTGCAAGCGTTGGAGGCGGCTTTCGACGCCAGGGATCCAGACGCTATTGCCGCGCTGTACGCTGAAGACGGATATGAAGTGAATGGTCGAGGGACGTTCACCGGACGAGATGAAATCCGGGAACTGTATGCTGAGATGGTCCAGAAGGCCACCATAGATTGCAGGAATTACGTGGCTAATGGCAACACAGTGACTTATGAATGCATCATGAATCGAGCCAACCTCCTGACCGGCGAGCAGTACGAGGCGGTCGTGGAAAATGGCAAGATCAAGAGCAATGTGAGGACCGGCGTTTTCAGTCCGTAAAAATCCAGCAATGAGGGGCGCGGGCTTGACATCCTCCTCCAGTCCGCGCCCTGATACGGAGGCGCGCATGAAGAAAATTCTTCCCCTTGCTATTTTGTTCGCACTTTTGTTGACCGCCTGCCAATCCTCCTCACCACCCGAGGATGCCGATGTGGCGATTCTCTTCACCGAAGGCGGCTGTAAACTGCTCAAGGCGCCTGAAGGCGATTTTCCCAATCCTATTCGGATTGCGGCGAGGAATACAACGAACGAGGATTATGGTATTCCCATTGTTACACTCCTGGAAGGATTTACAAAAGAAGATTTGGAGGCGCACAAATCCCCAGATACTCCATCATATGTGGGAAGTTTCCTTGGCCACATAGATCCCGAATCTAAAGGGGATTGGTTGGTTGAAGAAATCGAATTGAAACCAAATAGAGAAAACTTTGTCGTTTGCGCCCATTCAAAAAATGGAGTGCTGAGTGTGCCAATTGTTTTAACGCCTTAAAAAAAGGAGATTCCCAGGAAAAATCTGTTTCGTCTCACAATTCTGTTCGCATTGTTGTTAAGCGCCTGCCAGTCGCCACCCACTGACGCTGATGTCACTGTGGTATTCACTGACGATGGATGCACCTACAAGGGACCAGACGGCGCGGTAGAAAATCCCGTTACCTTCACCTACACAACTAATACTGATGGAGAGGAATTTGGTATTGGGATAGTCACTTTAAAAGAAGGCTATGGGCGCAGTGATCTCGAAGCCTATCAGGGTTTCGGTACTCCTGGGTTTGTAGATCATTTTGTAGCGTTACTTTACAATTCACCGGGACAAACAACCACCACAGAAGTCACCCTGGATGCAGGCAAAGAACACTTCATCGTTTGTGGACGCGACGGAGGACCGGTTGCATCTGTTCTCGCTGTTCTGACGCCGAAGTAACCAAATAAAAAAACGCAACCATAATGACGACTGCCTCGGTACTTTTACTGAGGCAGTCGTCAAACAGTTCGTACTACATTAAAGGATCAAAAGGCGGTTTCCATTTAATGGGCGTTACAAAGACTTCGGAAGTCTGGTTATTAAATATGTTGTTTGCTATTCTTTTTCGATGGGATGTTCCACCTCGCCCGCCATGAACGGATCAGGATCCTGCTCGAAGACGCGCAGGCAGGCACGGGTGCAGAAATAGATCCGCTCACCGCGATACATGGCGCTGGGGTAATTTGTCGGGTCTTTTAGGGTGCCTCCACAGGCGGTTTTATATTCATGCAGTGGGGTGGCGGTAGTGTCTGTCAAATCCTAGTTTTCCTTATGGCACGAATTGTGGATAATATTTCATGTTCCAAACAGCAGCACGGCCACAGCCACGCCAATCAGCCCCGCGAGAAAGACCGGCGCTGATCGAGATTGAGCCAGTTTTTCCCAAATGACCAGAACAGGATGACTCCGATCAGAAACGCGGAAACGTAGGAATTAGCAGGCCAGTGTGTTTGCCAACTTTCATTTTCGTTCTTTTCCTTTCTAAAACACATCCCCGCGCCAGCGATACCACAACCACCCAATCGGAATCCCTACAAGTGCGCCAATCAGCGCGGAGAGCCAGTGGTATGGATGAGGATACCCATCCAGCACGATCCTAAAAACAACATAGCTCACAAGTGCCAGGCCGATGATCCAAAAGTAGATGACGGCAGGCCATTCATTGCGATAATTCCTTTTGGTCTTTGCAAATTTCTTGCTCATAAGGATTCAGCTCCAGCGACCTATTTTTTCGAGCGATTGACCAACCATACAATCAACACAACAATGCCAACAAGCGGCACGCCAAATACGAGCAGCATCATCAAAAAGCCAAAGCCCATCATAATGATCTCCATTCCTGCTTATTCAACAATCAAAACTATGCCGTTTACTTTGAAGGCTTCCGGATAGCATTTTATTTGAACTGCTAAAACAATAGTAGAGCAATTTTGCTGGCTTGGGCATGCGCTGTTTGGCGCATGGAAAAAAAGTTGACAGTTCCCCATGAGAACATTACAATATTCTAAATTCCTAATATAGTGAAGGCATCAAATGACTGACCGTCAACTGTATAAACTGCACGCAAATATCTGCCACACGTTGTCCAATCCTAAACGGCTGGAGATCATTGACCGACTGCGTACCCGCGAATTATCTGTAACCGAGCTGGCTGCTGCATTGGAAATTAGCCAGGCAAACCTGTCGCAACATTTGGCGATCATGCGGCAGAGAGGTATTGTCAAGACGAGGCGTGAGGGACTGAACGTTTTCTACGAATTGAGCAATCCCAAGATCATCCAGGCCTGCGATTTAATGCGGCAAGTACTATTGGAACATTTAGAGACCGCCGCTGAACTTGCCCGAGGAAAGTGACAGAAAAGGAACCCATTTCATGACTGAACCTAAAAGGACAAACTACCTGTTCATCATCAACGATTCGCCCTACGGAAATGAACGTCCCTATAATGCACTGCGCCTGGCGCTGAACCTGGCCAAGCGCGCCGATGCCAGCGTGCGCGTGTTCCTGATCGGTGATGGCGTCAACTGCGCCATCGCGGGACAGAAGACGCCCGAGGGGTACTATAATGTCGAACGCATGTTGAAGTCTCTGGCGAAACGCGGCGAGGTGGCTACCTGAGGGACGTGCATGGAGGCCCGCGGGCTCGGGCCTGATCGATTAGTGGAAGATGTGTTACCTGGCAATCTGGATTTGGCAGGCGAGTGGACCGTCGCGGCGGACAAGGTATTGGTGTTTTAAGTATGAGGGCATATGGCTCGAGAGATTCGCATTCAAGTGCAGTCAGAGAACTGTCGAACTTGCCGCCACTGTCTCGCGGCTGAGGTCTGCAAAGTGCGCGCAATCGTGCGGATTGACGATGATGAACCGCCATATATTGACATCGAACGCTGCTATGACTGCCGTTTGTGCATCCCCGCTTGTCCCTTCGAGGCGCTGCAAGTTGTGAGCGACATTCGATTATCGGTAAACACCATGAGTTGAAACTGGAGGTGAAATCATGTCTGGTAAAACGATCTTGATACTGGGCGGCGGCATCGGCGGGTTGGTCGTCGCCAACGAATTGCGGCGGCTCCTGCCGGCCGGCCACCGTATCGTGTTGGTCGAGAAGAATTCCCGGCACGCTTTTGCGCCCTCCTTCCTGTGGCTGATGACTGGCGACCGCCAGCCGCAACAGATCACGCGGGATGTGCGCCAGCTCGTCCGCCCCGGCGTTGAGCTGATTCTGGCTGAAGCGCAGGCGATTGACCTGTCCCATCGCCGCCTGCAGACCAGCACGCAGACGATCAACTATGATTATCTTATCGTTGCCCTCGGCGCGGAACTAGCCCCCGGCACCATTCCCGGTTTGGCGGAGAGCGCGCAGACCTATTACACATTCGATGGAGCAACGAAACTGCGCGATACTTTGCGAAACTTCGCGGGCGGGAAGGTGGCTGTGGTTGTGAGCGCTCTGCCCTATAAATGCCCCGGCGCGCCGCATGAAGGCGCTATGCTCATTGCCAATACACTCCGCAAGCGCGGCTTGAGCGACAAAGTTGAAGTACATCTCTTCACGCCAGAGCCGCAACCTATGCCGGTAGCGGGACCTGGCTTGGGCGATGCGGTGAAGCAAATGCTGTCGGATCGAGGCGTTGCCTTTCATCCACTGCACAAATTGACGCAAGTGGATTCAACCGCACATGAGCTTGCCTTCGAGGGACAAGGATCATTTCGCTACGACTTGCTGGTCGCCATCCCGCCTCACCGCGGGCCGCGTATCGCTCAAGAAGGCGGGATGACTAATGAGGCCGGTTGGATCCCCGTAGATCGATCTACTCTCCAGACCCAGCACGAAAATGTGTATGCGATCGGCGACGCAACGGCCATCTCCGTCCCCGGGCGCTGGAAAGCCGATGTGCCGCTGATGCTTCCAAAGGCTGGCGTGTTTGCCCATGCCCAGGCTGAGGTGGTCGCGCGCCGCATCACCGCTGAGATCGCGGGGACGGGCGAGCGAGACAATTTCCCTGGCATTGGCTACTGTATGCTGGAAGCAGGCGAAAGTCTGGCAGGATTCGCGTATGGCAATTTCTTCGCCGAACCGTCGCCCCAAATCGAACTCCACGAGATGGGCAAATCCTGGCATCTCGGCAAAGTATTGTTCGAGCAGTGGTGGTTGTCTCCCTACGGCTTGAAACGCGAGACACTGCGCCTGGCCCTGTCGCTTGGCGGCAGGACGCTCGGCATACCGATCAGCATTTAATCAACCTTTACGTGTTCTTTATCAAATCTTTACATCAGCATGGGAGAATGTAAAGAAACGTAATTGCAAAGACTTTTGAAAGGAGAACGACTATGTGTGGTTGTATGTTAATGCATGCGGTGATGGATCACGAGGGACACCAGACCTCCACCCAGCCTGCCTCCGCGCCGCAGGCCAGCGTGGCGCCTGCCGCAAGCGGACAGCGATGTGCCCATTGCGGTTTCCCTCTGGCACAGGGTTTTGCTTTTTGTCCGAACTGCGGCATGAATCTCAAAACGTCGGAATGTTCTGCCTGCGGGCAAAAGGTTGATCCGAATTGGAGTGCCTGCGCCTATTGCGGATCGCCGCTTGGACAAATAGACGGAAAACGGTTGCCCGCTTGATCG